>URJS01000004.1 GCA_900548205.1 uncultured Roseburia sp.
GGAGGAAAGCCGTGAGGTGTTTAATAAGAGCACTTACCGGGCGTCGCCAAAGATCGTGAATGTCGGCACTGCCACGCCGGATGCAAATGTTGCCGCAACGATCGGGGCGGCGATCGCGACAGGAGATGAGGCGACGATTTACGCGGCGGTAGCTCCTTATACTGCGAGTGCAAATGCGATTTTAAATCCGACGCCGCCGGCGCCTCCGGCAGCGCCGCCAGCGGACGGCAGTCAGCCGCCCGCGGCACCGCCGGCAGACGCAGGTCAGCCTCCGGCAGGACAATAACAGAAAATTGAGAGTAATAAGGCTGCCTCGCAACGAGACAGCCTTAAATACCATGAAGGATGATATTTGGAGCGGATAGATGAAAATAGGAAAAATACCGGAAAACGTATTAAAGCGCAGCGTGTTAAAGCAGCTGCACACGAAACGGCAGGAGGTAGTTTTGGGCGCCGGCGTCGGAGAGGACTGCGCCGCGGTCAAGCTTGCTGCGGACGAGATGTTTGTGCTCTCGACCGATCCGATCACCGGAACGGTCGAGGATATAGGCAAGCTGGCAATGCAGATCACCTTAAATGATCTGGCAAGTGCAGGAGCTGCGCCGATCGGCGTTCTGCTTACGATTTTGCTGCCGGAGCATACGACCGAAGCCGGATTAAAGGAGATCATGGCGCAGGTGGAGGAGGTGTGTCAGGCGGCGGACGTGCAGGTCATGGGCGGGCATACGGAGGTCACGGCGGCAGTTAATCAGGCGATCATCACTGTCTGCGGCGTCGGTAAGGTCAAGGACGGAAAAATCATATCTACGGCAGGCGCAAGAGCGGGAATGGATATTCTCGTGACGAAGTGGATCGGGCTTGAGGGAACATCGATCATCGCAAAGGAGCAGGAGAAGCGGCTGCGCGAGCGGTTTTCCGTGCCGTTTATCGAAAGCGCGAAGGGCTTGGACCGCTTTCTGTCCGTGCTCCCGGAGGCAGAGATTGCCGTCCGGTGCGGCGTTTGCGCGATGCATGATGTGACAGAGGGCGGCATTTTCGGCGCACTCTGGGAAATGGCGGAGGCTTCCGGCGTTGGTCTTGAGATTGATGTGAAGAAGATTCCGATCCGGCAGGAAACGGTGGAGGTCTGTGAGTTTTTCGGCATCAATCCGTATCAGTTGATTTCAAGCGGCTGCATGCTCATGGCGGCGGAGAACGGTATGACCTTGCAGCGGGAGCTTGAGAAGGCTGGCATTTGCGCGGCGGTTATCGGCAAGGCAACAGAGGGAAACGACCGTGTGCTGCTCAATGAGGATGAGCGCAGATTCTTAGAACCGCCGAAGGCGGATGAGCTTTATAAGGTGTAGAGGGAATGGAGGCAAAAATGAGAGAGAAGATATTGACATTTATCGAGAAAAATAGCCGCATTGATTTAAAGGAGCTGGCGATCATGCTTGGGGTTGATGAGGCGGCGGTGCTTAACGAGCTGGAGCGTATGGAGGCGGAGCATGTTATCTGCGGTTATCACACGATCATTGACTGGGACAAGGTTGGTATCGACAAGGTGACGGCGATGATTGAGGTGCGTGTGACGCCGCAGAGGGGCATGGGCTTTGATAAGGTGGCGGAGCGTATTTATAACTATCCCGAGGTGAATTCCGTGTATCTGATTTCGGGTGGCTTTGACTTTATGGTGACGCTTGAGGGAAAGACGCTGCGTGATGTGGCGCAGTTTGTCTCGGATAAGCTGTCTGCGCTTGACTCGGTGCTCAGCACAAAGACGAATTTTATTTTAAAGAAATATAAGGATCACGGAACGGTGATCGCGGAGCAGACCAAGGACGAAAGGATACAGATGATACCATGAGAGACCCATTAAATAAAACGATTGTGAATATCCAGCCGTCCGGTATCCGCAAGTTTTTTGATATTGTAAGCGAGATGAAGGACGCAATCTCTCTTGGCGTAGGCGAGCCGGATTTTGATACGCCGTGGCACATCCGGGATGAGGGCATTTATTCTCTGGAAAAGGGTAAGACGCATTATACGTCCAATGCCGGCTTAAAGGAGCTTAAGGTTGAGATTGACCGTTATCTGACGAGACGTTATGGATTAAGCTACGATCCGGACGATGAGATTCTGATTACCGTGGGCGGCAGCGAGGCGATCGATATTGCGATGCGTGCTATGCTAGACCCTACAGACGAGGTGCTGATCCCACAGCCGAGCTATGTCTCTTATCTGCCGTGTGCCGTGCTGGCGGGCGGTACGCCGGTAGTCATTGAGCTAAAGGCAGAAAACCAGTTCCGTCTGACGGCGGAGGAGCTTGAGGCTGCAATCACTCCGAAAACAAAGCTTCTGGTGCTTCCGTTTCCCAATAACCCGACCGGGGCTGTTATGGAGCGCGCCGATTTAGAGGCGATCGCAGAGGTGATTTTGCGGCACGATCTGTTTGTGCTAAGTGATGAGATCTATGCGGATCTTACATATCTTGAGAATCATGTTTCGATCGCGGGGCTTTCCGGGATGCGCGAGCGGACGCTTGTCATCAACGGATTTTCCAAATCCCATGCGATGACGGGCTGGAGACTTGGTTATGTGTGCGGCCCTAAGCGGATCATTGAGCAAATGTTAAAGATCCATCAGTACGCGATCATGTGCGCGCCGACGACAAGTCAGTATGCGGCGGTTGCCGCGCTGCGGGACGGAGATGCGGACGTTGCGGGAATGCGTGAGGAATACAACGGCAGACGGCGCTATCTTTTGCATCGTTTTAAGGAGATGGGGCTTTCCTGCTTTGAGCCGTTCGGCGCATTTTATGTATTTCCGTGCATTCGCGAGTTTGGGATGACCTCGGAGGAGTTTGCTACGGAGCTGTTAAACGCACAGAAGCTTGCAGTCGTGCCGGGAACGGCGTTTGGCAGCTGCGGCGAGGGCTTTATCCGTATTTCCTATGCATATTCATTAAAGAACTTAAAGGTTGCGATGGATCGGATGGAGGCGTTTGTCGGGGAGCTGCGCAGCAGAAAATAGCTGGGAGCGCCGTGCATGCGGCGCAGGTTAGGAAAAGGAAAAATGGCAGAGTTAAATATTGTATTATACGAGCCGGAGATTCCGGCAAATACGGGAAATATCGGACGTACCTGTGTGGCGACAGGCACAAGGCTTCATCTGATCGAGCCGCTTGGTTTTCGGTTGGATGAAAAGGCGATCCGCCGTTCCGGCATGGATTATTGGAAGGAGCTTGACGTGACGACCTATGTCAACTGGCAGGATTTTTGTGAAAAGAATCCGCATGCAAAGCTTTATTTTGCAACGACAAAGGCGCGGCAAGTCTATACGGAGGCAGCGTATGAGCCGGACTGCTATCTTGTATTTGGAAAAGAGAGCGCGGGAATCCCGGAAGAAATTTTGAAGGAAAATGAAGATCACTGTGTGCGGATCCCAATGATCGGGGAGACGCGCTCCCTGAATCTGTCGAATTCTGCGGCGATCGTGCTCTATGAGGCGCTGCGGCAGAACGGCTTTGACCATATGAAAATGCAGGGAGAGTTGCACAGACTGCGCTGGGAGGATTGACGGAATGGGAATTATCAAGGCTAGACAGCTGGTTCATGAATATATCAGACGCGACGAGGAGGGAAATGTAGAGTCGATCGTCACGGCGCTTGACCATGTGGACCTTGACGTGAAGGAGGGGGAGTTTATCGCGGTGCTCGGTCACAATGGTTCAGGGAAGTCAACGCTGGCAAAGCATATCAACGCCCTTCTTGCGCCGGGAGAGGGAACGCTCTGGGTAGACGGCAAGGATGTTTCAAAAGAGGAAAACGTGCTTGCCGTGCGTCAGACCGCAGGGATGGTGTTCCAGAATCCGGATAATCAGATCATTGCGAGCGTTGTCGAGGAGGATGTGGGCTTTGGACCGGAGAATATCGGTGTGCCGACGGACGAGATCTGGCGGCGCGTCGAGGAAAGTCTCGGAGCGGTCGGGATGTTAAAGTACCGCCATCATTCTCCGAACAAGCTTTCCGGCGGACAAAAGCAGCGTGTGGCGATCGCGGGCGTGGTGGCGATGCAGCCGAAATGTATCGTGCTGGATGAGCCGACAGCGATGCTCGACCCAAACGGACGGCGTGAGGTTTTACAGACGGCGCATGAGCTGAATCGAAAAAAGGGCGTGACGGTTCTTTTGATCACGCACTATATGGAGGAGGTCGTTGACGCGGATAAGGTGATCGTGATGGATCAGGGCAAGGTTGTGATGCAGGGAACACCGCGTGAGATTTTTTCTCAGGTGGGCAAATTAAAGGAATACCGTTTGGATGTTCCGCAGGTTACGATTCTGGCAGATATGCTCCGGCAGTCGGGTCTTCATATTCCGATCGGCATTCTGCGCAGGGAAGAACTGGTGGAGGCGCTGCTGAAGGAAGCGCAGATCACTGCATGAGATAAGGCATAAGGGTGGAATGGATGTCAATTATTTTAGATAAGATCAATTATGTATACAGTGAGGAGACGGCATACCGGATTCAGGCGCTTAAAAATATTAACCTTGAGATAAAAGAAGGTCAGTTCATCGGGATCATCGGACATACGGGTTCGGGAAAGTCGACGCTGATCCAGCATTTAAACGGCTTGGTGAAGGCGACCTCCGGCACGATTTATTTTCATGGGCAGGATATTTATGCGGATGACTTTGATCTGCGTGAGCTGCGCAGCCGCGTGGGACTTGTGTTCCAGTACCCGGAGCATCAGCTCTTTGAGACGACGATCTTTGACGATGTATGCTTTGGTCCGAAAAATCAGGGACTGACAAAGGAGGAAGCGGGACTGCGTGCCTTTGAGGCGCTGCGCAGCGTCGGGATGCCGGAGGCGCTTTATTATCAGTCTCCGTTTGATCTCTCCGGCGGGCAAAAGCGGCGTGTGGCGATCGCCGGCGTGCTTGCGATGAAGCCGGAGGTGTTGATTTTGGACGAGCCGACGGCGGGACTCGATCCGGCGGGAAGGGATGAAATTCTTGATCTGGTGGCGCGTATGCACAAGGAACGCGGTATCACGGTGATCCTTGTCTCGCACAGCATGGAGGATGTGGCAAAATATGTGGAGCGCATCATCGTTATGAATCAGGGCGAGGTCATGTTTGACGATACGCCGGGCGAGGTGTTTTTGCATTATAAGGAGCTGGAGCAGGTCGGACTTGCCGCTCCGCAGGTGACATATCTGATGCATGAGCTAAAGGAGCGCGGGCTTGCAGTGAATACAGCGGCAACGACCGTGGAGGAGGCGCGGCAAAGTCTGATGGAGGCGCTTGCCGGAGTTGATGCGGGGCGCGCGGACGTTCACAGATAGCAGTACGGAGGAAACAAACATATGTTGAGAGATATTACACTGGGCCAGTATTATCCGGCAGATTCGCCCATTCATAAACTGGACCCGCGTGTCAAATTATTTGGCACACTGATCTATATTATATCGCTGTTCTGTTTTCACGGTTTGGCGGCGTTTGGCATCGCAACGATATTTTTGATCGCAGTCATCCGGCTTTCTAAGGTTCCGTTCCGGTTTATGGTCAAGGGACTGAAAGCGATTTTAATCCTGATGCTGATCACGGCGGTCTTTAACCTTTTCCTGACACCGGGGGAGACGCTCGTTTCCTTCTGGGTTCTTGAGATTACAAAAGAGGGTGTGAAAAATGCGGCGCTTATGGCGGTTCGTCTGTCCTATCTGATTCTTGGGACGTCGATCATGACGCTCACGACCACACCGAACCAACTGACGGACGGACTGGAAAGATCATTGATGCCTCTGTCCAAGATCGGCGTTCCGGTGCATGCGATCGCAATGATGATGTCGATCGCGCTTCGTTTTATTCCGATCCTCATTGAGGAAACGGATAAGATTATGAAGGCGCAGATGGCGCGCGGCGCAGATTTTGAGAGTGGAAACCTGTTAAAGAAGGTAAAGAGTATGATCCCGATCCTCGTACCGCTGTTTGTATCGGCGTTCCGGCGGGCAGACGATCTTGCGATGGCAATGGAGGCGCGGTGTTATCACGGCGGCAGCGGACGTACGAAGATGAAGCCGCTGCGCTATGAGGGCAGAGACCGCGCGGCGTATGTGATCGTAGTCCTGTATCTGGCGGCGGTTCTTTTGTGCAGAACATTTTTAAACTGGCCGCAGTAGGAGAAATTTGATGCGTGTAAAGATGATTGTTGCCTATGATGGCACGAACTATAAGGGTTGGCAGATACAGCCGAACGGTATTACGATCGAGGAGGTCTTAAATCGGGAGCTTTGTGCACTTTTAAAAGAGCCGATCGTGGTGACGGGGGCGAGCCGGACAGATTCCGGCGTTCATTCACTGGGGAATGTGGCAATTTTTGATACGCAGACGAGAATGCCGGCAGATAAGATTTCGTTTGCATTAAACCAGCGGCTCCCGCAGGACATTGTCGTGCAGGGGTCGTGCGAGGTGCCGCCGGACTGGCATCCGCGCTATCAAAACAGCGTGAAAACCTATGAGTACCGCATTTTGAACCGTACCTTCCGTATGCCCACAAGAAGGCTCGATACTTATTTTTATCACCATCCGCTTGCGGCAGATAAGATGCAGGAGGCGGCTTCGTATCTTGTGGGGGAGCACGATTTTAAGAGCTTTTGTGCCATCGGGGCGCAGGTGAAGTCTACGGTGCGCACGATCTATGCCTGTGAGGTGGAGCGCAAGGATGACATTATCACGATCCGGGTGAGAGGAAACGGTTTTTTGTATAATATGGTCAGGATTATTGCGGGCACGCTGATCCGCGTCGGCGGCGGAGAGTGGGAGCCGGAGCATATGGCGGAAATATTGGCGGCGTGCGACCGCAGCGCCGCAGGACCGACGGCTCCGGCGCACGGGCTGACGATGATGGGAATTGTATATGAGGAACAGGAATAGGAAGGGGCTGTTGCACGAATAGTGCGCAGCCCTTTTTATGACATAGGAAATTGCCCTGCAGTCCTATGTCATAACAGCACACTTCGTGTTGGCAGGCGCACGCGCATTGTTATAAAACGCAAATGAAAAATAAAAAATATTGTGCGTATTCATGGTGGTGCATGAAAATGGATTGGATAAAATAAGTGAAAAAAAGAATATGAAAATGCAAATATTGGAGAAAATGACAAATAACATACAACTTATTTCAAAAAATAAAAAAATTTGTTGTGTTGGTAAAATGATTCCTCTAAGATAAATGTATCAAAAGTTATCGGCCGGTAACGTGAAAAAAGTGAATCAAAAGGAGAGGAAATTATGAAAGGACGTTTCGTAAGCGCAGTTTTGGCGATGGTTATGACGGTAGGACTTGTGGCAGGATGCGGCAGCTCCGGTCAGGAGAGCTGGAAGGTTACCTGCCCGTGGGCTCCCTCCGGCGTTGCGGCGATGGTGAGCCAGAAAGCGGCTGAAAAGTCGACGACACACTCGGAAAATATCACTCTGGTTGCGGAGGCGATCAAGGGAGACGCGGCGACCGTCAACACATGGGTGGCAGACACGGAGGCAAACGAAAAAGAACTGGTATTTGCAGGAGAGGGATTGTTTTCCATTACCTCTATCTTAGATCCGGCAAAGATGCAGTTTACCTATGAGGATTTTGCATATGTAGAGAATCTCTACTCATCCATCTTTGTCCTGTCGGCAAAGGCAGACATGAATATCAAAAATATTGCGGATCTGGAGGCGTTTGCCGCGAGCGGCGAGGAGATCAGCGTGGCGGTAAATGGCGCTACAAGCTCAGAAGCATTCCTGGCTGCGGCATTGTTTGGAGATATGGGCGCAGGAGAAAATCTGAAACTGGTGGCATATGCTTCGGCAGCGGAAGCTGCACAGGCAGTTGCAAAGGGGGAGACAAAATTTGCTGTTTCCCATCAGTCGCAGATTCTGGAAACCTATCAGCAGGGCGGCGTGTCCATCGTCTGCGCATTTGATGAAAAGCCTCTGGAGAACGGTCCGTTTGCCGGAACAGAAGGCGTGGGAGAGAAAGGATATCCATATTTCAGAAACCGCTGCTTTATCATGGCAAGACAGGGAACGGATGCAGCGAAGGTTGAGGAGCTCAAGAAGCTTTACGAGGATATTCTTGCAGACGAAGAAGTTGCAACATGGCTTCAGGATACCATGCTTCTCGAGGTGGATACGATGTCCGAGGATCAGGTAAAGGAGCACATTGAGAGTGTGAAGGCGATCGTAAACGAGTATAAGGATGTTGTTACACAGTAATAGAGTAAGAGGAGTTTGGGAAAGGAGGATGTTTCGGTGGGCAAATTAAGTAACGCGTTCGATGAAAGGATCGACCGGATCGGAGAGCGGTTAAAGGACAAGGAAATCCGCATTCCTATCAATCTGACTGCGGGCATCGTCTGTTTTTTGTTTGCAGTAGTGATCTTGCTCATTATGCCGCAGCAGGTTCAGGTTGCGGAAAAGGATGTGGTGAATGGAAGGGCGTTCCCGACACTCCTGATGACGGTGATGATACTGTGCAGCGTGCTGCTTGTGGCGAAGGAAGTTTATAAAATCATCAGGAAGCAGCCACTGGAATGGAAAACCATTCAGATCCTGACGGAGGTAAAGGCGCTTGTTATTTTTGGCATCTTGTTTTTTACATATTTTTTGAGTAAGGTGACGGGACTTTTCCTTGTCGGAGCGATTTTTTGCAGTCTTGGATTTCTTGTGTATTTCCGCTGTAAAAAACCGGCTTACTATGCGATAACCCTGACCCTTGCGGTCGCTATATGGGCAGTATTTCGCTTTGTGTTAAATGTAGGATTTTAGAGAGGAGGACCGGATATTATGATGAAATACCTTGTTCCGGCAGCCGGACTTCTTTTCACGCTGCAAAACATTTTGTGGATCAATGCCGGAGTGTTTATCGGATCTATTTTTGCGGCGATTCCGGGATTGAGCGTGATCTTGTGCGTGATCTTGTTTTTGCCTGTCACCTATTCGATGCCGGCGATTCCGGGTATGATGTTTTTGCTCGGAATCTATTGTGCGGGAGGCTATGGGGGAAGCGTGTCTGCAATCCTCATCAATACGCCGGGAACGCCGCACGCAGCGGCGACTATGCTGGACGGACATCCTCTGTCCCAGAAAGGACGCACGAAAGCGGCGTTAAAGATCGCGCTCTACGCCTCTGCGTTCGGCGGCGTATTCTCCGCGCTGATGTTGTTGTTCTTAGGACCGCAGGTGGCGAGGGTTGCGGCGCAGCTTGGAACGCCGGAATACTTTATGGTCTGTGTGTTTGGACTCACGATCATTGCCGGAGTATCCGGGAAGAGTATCGTCCGGGGATTGCTTTCCGCCTGCCTTGGTCTGTTTATCGCCTGTATCGGATCGGATCCCATGACGAGCTATGACAGGTTTACTTTTGGAAACAGCAGACTGTATCTGGGAATGGATCTGGCGGTCTGTCTGATCGGACTGTTTGCGCTGGTGGAAGTTCTGGCGAAAGCGGAGAAGAGCCGGGGGGCGTTCCGGCTGGATACCGCCAAGATGGAGGATGACGGAAAAATCACAAAAGAGGAATATAAACGGATGGCAAGACCAGTATTTCTGTCTTCGCTGATCGGTGTATTGGTGGGGATCATTCCGGGCACCGGCGCCTCCGAGGCTTCGTGGTTCAGTTATTCGCAGGCAAAGAATATGTCAAAGCACCCGGAGGAGTTCGGACATGGCTCTGTCGAGGGAATCGCGGCGGCGGAAGCCGCCAACAACGCGGTTACGGGAGCAACGCTGATACCGCTTTTGACGCTTGGAATTCCGGGAGACGGTACCGTAGCCATTATGCTCTCGGCGCTTATGATCAACGGTTTAAATCCAGGGCTGAGCTTGTTTACGACAGACGGCGATATTATGTATGCGATCATGCTGGGTCTGATCCTTGTCAATCTGTTTATGCTGCTGCAGGGAAAGTTTTTGACGAGCCTGTTTGCGAAGGTAGTGTCGATTCCGAAGGAGATTCTGACGCCGATCATCGTGATTTTCTGTATGGCGGGAGCATATTCTGTAAATCAAAATTACTTTGACGTGGGAGTGGCGCTGGCATTTGCGGTACTGGCATGGTTTTTACGAAAACTTGATCTGCCGGCGGTTCCGATTCTTCTGGGCATGGTGCTTGGCAGCATGACGGAGACAAACTTCCGCAGGGCTCTGCTGATTTCCAACGGCAGCCCGACGATTTTCTTCAGCAGCGTATTCTGTTGGATTTTCGTGGCGCTGATCATATTCGCAGTCGCGATGATTCTGCGTGGAAAGTGGAAAGAGCGCGAGAAGGCAAAACAGTAGCAGGAGAAGGAGAGCTTTTATGGCATACAATATTATTTTTTACTTTTCGGATCAGCAAAGATGGGATACGTGCGGCTGCTATGGGCAGCCGCTGGACATCACGCCGAATCTGGACAGACTGGCGAAGGAGGGGGTAAAATTTGACAACGCATTTTCTCCCCAGCCGGTGTGCGGTCCGTGCAGGGCATTGTTCCAGACCGGCAAATACCCGACAGAAACAGGCTGTTTCCGCAATAATATCATGCTTCCCCGGGATGTAAAAACACTGGCGAATTACATGGAAGAGGCGGGGTACGAGACGGCGTATGTCGGCAAATGGCATCTTGCAAGCGACGGAGAACTGGAAAAGGCTCCGGTGATCGACCATACCGTTACCGCTGTGCCTCTGGAGTACAGAGGAGGATATACGGGATTCTGGCGTGCAGCCGACGTTCTGGAGTTTACCTCGCACGGTTATGACGGATTTGTGTTCGATGAGAATAATCAGCGGATTGATTTTAAAGGTTATCGCGCGGACTGCATCAATGATTTTGCGCTGGAATACATGGATCAGTATCAGGGGGAGAAACCGTTTTTTATGACGGTTTCCCAGATTGAGCCGCATCATCAGAACGATCATAATCACTATGAAGGACCAGAGGGGTCAAAGGAGAAATATGCCAACTTTGTCCTTCCGCACGATCTTGAAGTTTTGAAGGGAAATGCGGCGGAGGAATATCCCGATTATCTTGGGCAGTGCGCAAGTCTTGATGAAAATCTCGGAAGACTTGTTGACAAACTGAAAGAAAAAGGGTTATATGAAAGTACGATCATTATCTACGCATCGGATCATGGCTCGCATTTTAAGACGCGCAACACGGACAGTCACCTGAACGGTTACGATGATTATAAGAGAAGCGGACATGACGGCGCGCTTCATGTTCCGCTTGTGATTGCCGGCGGACCGTTCCGGGGAGGAAAAGAGGTTCGTGAGCTGGTGAGCACAGAGAGCCTTCCGAAGACGATCCTCGCGATGGCAGGTGTGGATGTGCAGGATGCGATGATCGGAGAAAATCTGCTGGACGTTGTGGAAAAGAAGAATCCGCAGAGAGAAAACCAGGTGTTTGCACAGATCTCGGAAAGCCGGATCGGACGCGTGGTGCGCACCGAGGATTATCTCTATGGCGTCTATGCGCCGGGGATTAACGGCGGGGAGCAGGGAGCAGCAGAAATCTATGCGGATGATTATCTGTATGATCTGAAAAAAGATTCTTGGCAGCTTGAAAACGTTGTGTCAGATCCGGCCTATCAAAAGGCAAAGGAAGATCTGCGCAGCCGTCTTTTGGACTGGATCGCGCGTGCAGAGGGCAGTCGTCCCGAAATAGTGAATGAGAAAAAATAGAGAAAATTGAAAGCGCAGAGCCGGATTTTAAATCCGGCTCGCGTTTTCTTGGCATAAGAGTGGCTCGTGAAGCGTGCCGCTCATTGTTATGCCGGAGAGCTTCGGAATGGAGATTGTTCAATGGAAGTTTTCAATCAAAAATGGGAGAAGGTATATCGCTGGGTTTTGGCGTACATTGACCGGAATAAATTTTCGGGAAATTTGAAACTGCCGTCTGAAAATGATATTTGCCGTTATTTAAAGGTGAGCAGGGATACTGTGCGCTATGCGATGAAACATCTGGAAGAAGAAGGTCTGATCCGCAGAGTGCGGGGAAGCGGGACGTATTTTAACAGAGACGTCAGTATATCCGCTGCCTTAGACAGTGGAAGGGCGGATATTAAGATCGGTCTGATCCTCCAAGGGCAGGATGGCGATGCGGAGGCGGAGCTGATTCGCGGGGTTCGCAGCGTAATCCGGGACAGGCAGGTGGATCTGCGTATTTTTCTGACGGATAATAAGTTTGCAAACGAACGCCGGTGTCTGCAGACTGTTATGCACCAGAACTTTCAGGGATTTATTGTGGACGGCGTAAAAGCCAGTATGGCAAGTCCGAACCTCGACTGTTATCAGGAGGTGCAGCGACGCGGCATTCCTTTGATTTTTTTCAATAACTATTATCAGAATCTGCACTGTGCGCGGGTCGGGGTCAATAATAACTCCAGTGCAAAGGAATTGATCCATCTTCTGGTTTCGGCAGGACATCGTGAGATCGCAGGCATTTTTGTATATGATAATTATCAGAGCGTGGAAAAATTCCAGGGAATGTTTGCATCCCTGCTTACACATGGAATTGAACTTCGGGATGATTATATCAAATGGTGTATTTCAAATGAGGCGCATGAAGAGAAGTTTGCGCGTTCTATTTGGAAGTTTTTAAAAAGCGTACCCCACGCGACCGCCATTGTCTGCTGTAATTACAGAATTTACCGCCTGGTGCGTCAGGTGCTGGAAGCGCAGGGAAAGCGCGTGCCGCAGGATTACTCGGTGGTCTGCTTTGATTATTCGGCGGAGGGGAAAGAGCAGGAGGGGATTACCTGCTCTGTCTATCAGGGGTATAAAATCGGATGCCGTATGGCGGAACTTTTGTTGAGAATGATAGAGAGGAAAGAGAGGGGAAATCGCGATTATTCGTTGATCCTGCGCCCGGAGATTTATATTGGAAACTCCATTAAACAGATGGGGAAAAGAGATTTTACGCCGGAACAGCGGGGATGAAAAGAAGGGAGAACAGTTGGATGCAGCATATAAGCGTATTGATAAAACCGGCTTCTTCTGCCTGCAATATGAAGTGCGCCTACTGCTTTTATGAGGATGTGGCGAATAGCAGGGAGCAGGAGTTTCAGGGATTTCTGAGAGAAGAACAGATGGAGCAGGTCATCGTGGAGGCAATGAAACTGGCAGAGCGGTCCTGCTCGTTTTTATTTCAGGGAGGGGAGCCGACACTGGCGGGACTTTCCTTTTATGAGAGTGTGATCCGATTGCAGAAAAAACATCGGAAAGACGGGGTTTTGATTTATAATTCGATCCAGACGAACGGGTATCACCTGACAGAAGATATGATCCGTTTTTTTGTGAGGGAGAGGTTTTTGATCGGGGTATCCCTGGACGGACCGGAACAGGTTCATGATCTTTACCGGACGGGCAGGAGCGGTGGGGGAACGTTTCGCGAGGTGATGGAAACGATCGCCCTGCTAAAGCGCTTCCGCGCCGACTATAATGTTTTGTGCGTGGTGACGGAAGAAAGCGCGAAAAGGGGACGTGAAATCTACCGGTTTTACCGTGAGCAGGGGTTTGGGTGGATGCAGTTTATCCCCTGCCTGGCGCCGCTTGACGGGGCGCCGGAGGGGGGGCGGGTATGCGCCGTCGCCAAAGACATACGGACGTTTTCTGACGGAGGTTTTCGACTGCTGGCTCGGGGATCTGAAACGGGGAGAGTTTGTGAGCATCCGCCACATGGACAACTGGATGGCGATTCTTTTGGGCGGACAGCCGGCGTGCTGCGGGATGGTTGGTCGGTGTTCGATCCAGTTTGTCGTAGAGGGAGACGGGGGCGTATATCCCTGCGATTTTTATGTGTTGGATGAATGGAGGATAGGAACGGTAGGAGAGCAAAGCTTTGCAGATATGTGCGAGGGGGAAACGGCACGGGAATTTTTGGAGGAGTCGGCGAAGCTGCCGGAGGAGTGCAGGGACTGCCGCTATTATGTGCTTTGCAGGAATGGCTGCCGCAGAGAGCGCAGCGAAGGAAAACATATTTATTGTCAGTCTTATCAAATGTTTTTTTCAAACAGGGAAAAGGAGCTGGAACAGGCGGCGCTTCTCATAAAGACAAAAATGATAGAAAATTATAAGAATAGAGATTGACAAATTTCGACGGAAAAGGAATAATGGTACTATGGTATCGTAGTGAGTTATTGAGATAAAGTTTTACAAGGAGGTTTGGGTTATGAAAAATACGATGAGAAAGGTTTTACTGAAGAAATTTTCCCTTGCTCTTGGCTCTTTTTTCGTGATGATTCTGTTTTCTCTTGCAGCATTGTTTGCGATGAGGGTTTCCGTCAATAAAATTGATGAGGCGCAGGCACTGCATGTGAGGATCATTGAGGCGAAATGTGCGCATCAGGACTGGCCTAGGGATCTGGCTTCTGCGATTGGTCTTGGAACAAAATTTGAGGGAACTTTTGAATATAAAAGCTGCGTGCTGGGGGAGTGGCTTTATAGCGCGGAGGCAACCACAGACAGCGAGGTGGCTGCGCTGGTGGAGAAGATTATTCCAATTCATCAGAAAATTCATGAGACTGCTCAGACACTTGATTTCACGGGAAGTGAGAAGGACGAGGAGGTATATCTGGGAACGATACAGACAAGCCTCACAGAGTTGGTTTCTCTGCTGGATGAGATTGGGAGGATCAGCGAACAAGAGGTGATAAAAGCAGAGAATTTTACAATGGCGTTGATGCTTATATCCTTTGTGGTGCTGCTCGTTCTGGGGGTGGTTGCTTTTATGGCTTCCATAGATGTGGTCAAGTATATTAAACGCAGAATTACAGAGCCGATCCGTATCATTGAGAGAGATGCCAAACGTCTTCAGGCTGGCGAGCTGAATTTTTCCATCAAGGTGGATACGGACAATGAGGTTGGTCTGCTTGCAGAGTCGCTGACGGATTCGATTGCGGAGTTGAGCAAATATGTCAATGAGACCGGACGTGTGCTGGGGGCATATGCGGAAGGGGATTTTACCGTAGAAAGCGAGATTGAGTTCCGTGGTGAGTTTGTGCGTATGCGGGAGTTTTTGAGTCGTATGCAGGAGGCTTTGAAGAGAACGTTTTCCAACATTGATCAAAATACGGACGTTGTGTTGAGCGCTTCCGAGCAGGTGTCGGGCGGAGCCCAGAATCTGGCAGAGGGCGTGGAACAGCAGGCAAACGTTGTCACGGAGATTTCAAGTAAGGCAAACGCGCTGCTTATGAGCGTGAATGAAGATGCAGAAAGTTCGATGATGGCGTCGCGTCTTGTCGGCGTATTTCGCGAGAAGATGGCGGAGAACACAGAACAGACGCATATACTGGATGACGCGATGGAGGAGATCCGTGAGCGTTCGCATGAAATCAGTAAGGTGGTAAAGACGATTGAGGATATCGCATCCCAGACGAATATGCTTTCTTTAAACGCTTCTATTGAGGCTGCGCGAGCGGGTGAGGCGGGCAAAGGCTTTGCGGTCGTTGCAGATCAGATCCGTGATCTGGCTGCAAAATCAGCGCAGGCTTCCCAGGATACGACAGGACTGATTGCAGAGTCGATCAGAGCTGTGGATAATGGAAGTGAAATCGCCCGTAAGATGGCAGGTGCGATTGAGGGGATGAACGAGGATGCTGTGGCGCTGATCGAGTCGGTGCAGTCGATTTCCGAGAGAACGCAGTTTCAGGCAACGGCACTTAATGAGCTGCTGGAAGGAATTAAGTGTATCAATGAAAATTTATGTTCCAGTTCGGCTACGTCAGAGGAAAGCGCAGCTGCCAGCGAGGAATTGGAAGGTCTTGCAAATGATTTGAGTGCGCTGATCAAACAGTTCCGTTTCCAATGAGAGAGCAGGATAAGGCAGAAAAAGAACTTGACACACAAGGCTTCGTATAATATACTATGTAAGTCTGTAATAGTGAATAAATGCTGCTCCAAGGCCCCGGAGCTTCATTTTAACTATAAACAACACGCAGAGGCGGTGTGTCCGGACATTCACATCGTAGGCGCGTGAGATTACATTTTTCCAGGAGGAATCACATGAAAACTTTTATGGCTAGCCCGGCTACCATTGATAGAAAATGGTATGTAGTTGACGCTGAGGGTATGACGTTAGGACGCATTGCATCTGAAATCGCAAAGGTATTAAGAGGAAAGAATAAAGCAATCTTCACACCGCACATTGACACAGGTGATTATGTGATCGTTGTGAATGCAGAGAAGATTCAGGTATCCGGTAAGAAGATGGATCAGAAGATTTATTACAATCACTCCGATTACGTTGGTGGTATGAAAGAGACCACATTAAAGGAAATGTTAGCAAAGCATCCGGAAAGAGTTATCGAGCATGCTGTTAAGGGAATGCTTCCAAAGGGTCCGTTGGGTAGACAGATGTATACAAAGCTGTTTGTATATGCAGGACCGGATCACAAGCATGCAGCTCAGAAGCCTGAGACTTTAACATTTTAATGAGGAGGGAAAGAACATTGGCTAACGCAAAGAATTACGGAACAGGAAGAAGAAAATCATCTGTTGCCAGAGTATACTTAGTACCGGGTACAGGTAAGATTACGATTAATAAAAGAGATATTGATGAGTATTTAGGATTAGAGACCTTAAAGGTTATCGTTCGTCAGCCGCTTGTGGCAACAGAGACCGTTGATAAGTTCGACGTTTTGGTAAACGTTCGTGGCGGCGGTTACACAGGTCAGGCAGGCGCGATCCGTCATGGTATCGCCCGTGCGCTTCTGACGGTAGACGCTGATTACAGACCGGTATTAAAGTCTGCCGGATATCTGACAAGAGATCCGCGTATGAAAGAGCGTAAGAAGTACGGTCTCAAGGCAGCTCGTCGTGCGCCGCAGTTCAGCAAGAGATAATCTTCGGTCAACGCAAGATACGAGAAAGGCCGATTTTACAAGGGTCACAGAGGTTGTGGGAAGTTGTCAAATATGTTGGATTTCAAACAGTATGCAACATATATGCAACAAGTATGAAGTTCGAATATCAATGATATGGATAGGGCATTTTCAGAGAAATCTGGGAATGTCCTTTTTGTTGTGTTTAAATCTTGTTAATCGCATTTACAAGCTCCTTGGCATCAAAGTGGATCTATACGGATATTATGCAACAGTTTGTGTCTGATCGAAAGAATCTACTGGAAAAGTTTTGGGAGAGTGTGGGATAGGTGGTTGAGAAGGTTCGGGAAGAAGGTGAGAAATTAAGGCAAGTTGTAGCGATGCAGCTTGTTCTAATTAATATTTAAAAAGAACAAATGTTTGAAAAAGTTCTTGCGATTATTCAGATAAATGAATATAATAGAGTATATGGATAAGGAGGTTCAATATGAACTATGTAACAACGATAGAAATGTCAGAGATATGGGGCATATCGGCAAGAAGAATAGCTTTATTGTGTGAACAAAAGCGTATAGAAGGTGCAATAAAGAAGGGGAAAACATGGCTTATCCCGGAAGATGCGGAAAAGCCGGCAGATAAGAGAAAAAACGTAAAGAAAGAGGACGTTTCTTATGTACTACATCAGCAATAGAAGATATACAGGTAGTAAATACAAGCTACTTGAATGGATAGAAGAATTGGTATTAGAAAATTGTGAAGGAGAAAGCTTTTTTGATGTATTTGCAGGAACTGGAGTTGTGAGTGCACACATGAGTAAACACTACGAGAAAATTATTATGAATGATTTTTTGTATTCCAATGAGATTATATATAAGGCATTTTTCGGAAGCGGACAATATGATGACGCAGTAATCGTCAAATATAGAGAACAGTTTCAAAAGATTAATCCTAATAGATTAAAAGATAACTATTTTTCTGAGAATTTTGGTGGCAAATATTTTTCTAATAATGATGCCAAAGTAATAGGAAAAATAAGAGAAGAAATTAAAAAGTTAAAGAGAAGTTTATCGGACAGAGAATATTGTATTCTGTTAGCATCGCTGGTGTATTCGATGGATAAAGTGGCAAATACAGTAGGGCATTATGATGCATACAGAAAGATTAATAACATTGAGGACAGATTTGTTTTTGAGTTAATTAATCCGGAAGAGCCTTCTGAAAAGTTTTCTATTTACAGGGAGGATGCAAATAAATTGGTGCGAAAAGTGAAGGCTGATATCGCATTTATTGACCCGCCATATAACAGTCGTCAATATAGTAGGTTTTATCATGTTTTAGAGAATGTTGTTCAGTGGAAAAAGCCTCAATTAGAAGGAACTGCATTAAAGCCACAGGCTGAGAATATGAGCGAATATTGTAGAAGCAGTGCTCCAGAAGTTTTTGCAGATTTAATAAAGCATATTGATGTTAAATATCTTGTTGTTACATATAACAATACATATAATTCAAAGAGTAGTTCTTCAAAGAACAAAATTACTTTAGAAGAAATAAAAGATATTTTAGTATCTAAAGGACAGACTGCCATTTATGAAAAGAAACATCAGTGTTTTAATGCAGGTAAAACAGAATTTGACGACCATAAGGAATTTGTTTTTATAACGAAAGTAGGTGCAAACGATGGAAAATAAAAAGATAATAAGATCTCCTTTTTTCTATGTGGGTGATAAATATAAGCTTATGCCACAACTTAAACAGCTTATGCCAAAGAATATAGAGCAGTATATTGAACCATTTGTGGGAGGCGGAAGTTCTTTTTTAAATTCAAAAGGGACTTTATATATGTTAAATGATGTTGATTCGTATGTGGTAGAGTTACATAAGCAGATAGGGAGATATACGGGCAGGGCAGAGGAGTTGCTTGAAGAATTATTTGATATAATTGATTTTTATGGGTTATCTTGTTCATATCGTGGTATTTGTGTTCCGGAGGAGATGAAAAAGAAGTATGTGAAAACATATTATTCAAAATATAATAAGGATGCATATATCCGAATGAGAAAAGATTTTAATGCGGAAAAAGATGATTTTCTTAGACTATATTTGCTGTTAATATACGGTTTTAATCATATGATTCGCTTTAATGGAAAGGGGGATTTTAATCTTCCGGTTGGTAATGTGGATTTTAATAATAATGTATTCCAGGCGTTAAATAATTATTTAGAATTTGTTGGGGAACATGAGATTGAATTCTTTAATCTGGATTATATATCATTTTTGGAAAAGATTAAGTTTGGAAAGAATTCGTATGTGTTTCTGGATCCACCATATTTGATTTCCATGAGCGAATATAATAAATTATGGAATGATAAAAAAGAGGACGAATTATGTGAATATTTAGATTCGTTAAATGATAGAGGCATTAAGTTTGGTATAACAAATTTGATTACTCATAAAGGTAAGGTAAATCAGAGGTTTTTGGATTGGTCAAAAAAGTATTGGGCTTATGATGTAAAGAGCAATTATATTAGTTTCAATGATAATACGATAAAGGCTGATTCGCAGGAGGTGTTTGTTATAAATTATGCGTAGTAGAAAAGCTGAAAGCAAGCCATTGTCATTTTCGACAACTATGAGAAATCCCAATAGAATTGTAAGTTTTTTGAATTGCTTATTACCATATGAAAATCAGATTTTGACACATGATGTAATTATGAAAGTGGTACATAATGCAATTAAAGAGAAGCTTTACACACCGGTGATTGTAAATAAAACACCTGACTTGGCATATATTTTGAAAAGTGATGATGAAAAATATTCAGATAGACAAATAGATTTTATAATTGAAATGAGCCCGCAAAAGCATAAAGAAGCGGGGTTTGAATATGGGTGGGATTCCAGATTTGATACGATATTCAAATTGCCAATGGAATTTGGATTTGTTAAGTATGCGATGGGAGAACCGATAAGGATATCAACAACAGGACACATGTTGATTGATGCATTGAATGAAGAAGAAGCTAATGAAGAGAAAATACAGATGGTATTTCTTAATTCAATGATGAAGTATCAGAGCAATAATCCTTATAGAAAAAATGCAAATTCGAATGTACCATTAATTTTATTACTACAGGTATTGAAGTTGCTGAAGGCGGATGTACAGGAAAATAGTGCGGGCGTTTTCCGGCAAGAGTTGAGCCTATTTATATGTTGGCCAGATAATGATGCAAAAGCCCTGTATGATAAAATAAAGAAGATTAGAAGTGAAGTAGGTTATTCGTATAGCGATGAATATATGTATGAAATTTGTTTGGAATTATTGGGGGCAACTGACGAGCAGCGTAATAGATTCAAACTTTCACAAATTTGTGGTGAAGCAGTAGATGAGTATATTCGTAAAATGCGTACTACTGGCATTATTTCATTAAGAGGTAATGGTCGTTTTATAGATTATAATGCTTGGGAAATTGATAAGATTGATTACATACTGGAACACTATTCAGAATATAAGACCTTTGAATCAAAAGATGAATATTTTGATTACATTGGAGCAGTTGATACGACAGTAATAAGTATGGAGAGTGCTGTCCCAATCGATACAACAGATTTGAGAAAGACTGCGCTGAAGAAGTTTGCAGCAGAATATTCAAAAGAACAAATATATTCTGAACTGAATAAGGTATGTAAAAAAACGGCAAGTACAGATTATATGTTGAAATTATTGCCAAGACCGGTACGTTTAGAATTTTTGACTAGTATTGTTATGATACAGAATTTTGAAAATTTAGATGTGACACCTAACTACACAATAGATGATGAAGGATTACCAACCAATACAGCATCTGGTGGAAAAGCAGATATCATATGCTTTGATAAAGAATACCAGAGTTTAGTGGAAGTAACATTGATGTGTGGCAGACAGGCTCAGGTGAATAATGAAATTGTACCAATAAGAAGGCACTTGATCGAGGAAAAGAAGAATCAGGAAAAAACATTTTCTGTGTTTGTCGCACCTACAATTCATGAAGATACAAAGCAGATGGCAGAGTGGTACAAGTTTAAAGAAGATTTGGATATTGTCACATACGCTATTGATGAGTTTGTGGATAAGCTTAAACAAGAGGACAAAATTTCAAAATTGTTGGAGTAAACAATGAATACAGAAGATATTATAAAGTATAGTAAACGGAATCGAAATAGTATATATAATCCGGCAGATAGGGAGGAGTTTGTGTGTTTGGAAATAAATATTTCGTGTGAAAGTCAATGGATGAAAAGAGTGTGCTCATATGCGCCAAAAGTACTTTCCAATTTGAATGTTAGGCAGGCAAATTCTTCTGAAGAGAGGGAGTTAAATATAGTAGAGATAGATAATTTATCTGGACTGATTGCAGAATATGCATGTGAAGAAATATTAAACTGGAGATACGGTAAAAAGCTGATTGTTAAGCCAGAAAATAATACATCTCATAATCAAATTGATTTAAAGTTATATAACGGAAAGACAATAGAAGTAAGGTCATCATGTGTACGCAATGGGATTGACTTTGCCATATTTGCTCAGAATAAACATGTTGAAGGAGAACAGTATTTTGATGTTATAGGTCCTTATTCGAATGGGTATAAAAAGACTGAACTGCTTAAGGATTATTATATGAGGGTTTTATATGAATGTGACAAGAGGAATTTTCTTAATTTGCTTGAAGGAACCACGTTAAGGCTATATGTTACGGGTGGTGCAACAAAAACTATGATGAATGATATTGACTACTATCAGATTAAGCATCTAACACCAGCAGGTGGTCAAGTTAGAATTGAGTCAGATTATAGAGTTATTCCATTGGCAAGAAGCTTAGATATTAATCGATTTTTTAAGGTGTTAGAGAAGGAAAATGACAAATTAGTTGTTATTCATTGATAGGAAAGAAGGGATGCTATGGAACTTAAATGGGGAAATCAAGGTCAATTAAGTTTTTGCAATGGGAGATATTTTTTAAGAATACAGATGTAAGTATAGAGGTGCAAGGATACAAGGTTGTAATAATTAAGGAGCATGATTAGTGAAATATAGTTTTTTACACAACCCCCATTCCCTATCAAGCAAAAACTCTCCGGGGGATCATGCTGCGGTGAAATAGAACTGTGCCGCAGATGAGGTTCGCCATAGGCGGAGCTTGTTGCAAACAATATGTTTTGTTCTTTGCAGAAAAGATGTTGACAAATCAACAAGATGGGCGTATAATCCGACTTGTTGATTTGTCAACAAGATAAGGAGAGGAGGAAATATGACCGATCGTTTTGAGACCTTTACCGGATATATGCTCCAGTTTCATCGCTATATCCAGAAGATCAAGGAAATAGAAATGCGGCAGTTCGGGCTTCATGCAACGCATACAATGTGCCTGTATTACCTCAGTAAAAATGAGGAGGGCTTAACGGCGACACAGCTTTCGCAGCTATGCAAGGAGGATAAGGCGGCGATTTCCCGCTGTATCAAGCAATTAACAGCGCTGGGCTATGTGCGCACGGAGCAGACAGATACGAAGCGTTCTTACCGCAGTCTGCTGTCCCTAAGCGACAGTGGAAAGGAATTGGCAGGGAATGTGGAAGCGCGTCTGCAGCAGGTGCTTTCTGTTCTGGGGGAAGGGATCGATGAGCGTCAGAGAGAGAATTTATATCAGACATTAGAGGTCATTATGAAGAATTTCGCCTCCTATATTGAGGCGCAGACAAATACAGACGAATGAGACATATGGAGGCACAGATGAAGAAAATAGTAAAAAGAACACTGATTGTGATCGTAGTGATATTTGCGGTTCTCGCTGCCGCAATTTATATTGTATGGGGAAATGAGATAAAAAGCTTGTTATCCTTAGAACAAAAGATTGCGCAGGATATGTCGCATGGGGATGGATATACCTATGAAATGACGATTTCCGGTGATTATTATTTTGATGAGTTTTTAGAGCAGGGCGGAGCGACCAGCGATCAGGAGCTGATTTCCTTTGTGACAGAAAAAATAACAAAGGGATTGATCCCGATGACGATTGAGGAATCGGAAATTGCATGCTCCTCCTTTACGGCAAGAACGGAGGACGGCGATTATTTATTGGGAAGAAACTATGATTTTGACCAGACGAATACAGCGATCGTTCATACGAATCCGGGCAATGGAAAGCATGCTTCCATTTCAACGATTGACCTGCAGTTTATCGGTATTGACCCGAAAAAAGGAGTGAATGGCATCAGTGATAAGCTCAAGCTGCTGGCTGCGCCGTATGTTCCGCTGGACGGTGTGAATGACGCGGGCGTCAGCTGCGGGATCTATATGACCTATCAGGGCAAAGAAACAGTGCCGACCGACCAGAATACGGAGCGCCCGGACTTAACGTCGACGACGATGCTGCGCATGGTTTTGGATTATGCGGATAATGTGGACGAGGCGATTGAGATGATTTCAAAATACGATCTTCATGATTCTGCAAAAACCTCCTATCATTACATGATTGCGGATGCAGAGGGTAACAGCGCTGTCTTAGAGTGGGTGAACGGAACAGATCAGACGGATAATGACGGCAGTAAAAGAGAGTTTCAGATTACAAGAAACGAGCTGCCATACCAAAGCGTGACGAATTTTATTTTGGCTCCGGGCTATTATGAGGCGAATGACGAGCAGGCGGGGCTTGACCGTTATGAGTATCTGATGGGAAAATTAAACGCTTCCAACGGTGTTTTAGAGGATGAGGAGGAAGCGATGGGGCTTTTAAGGGACGTCGGCAGACGCACATGGAAGGTGGAAGGCGATGTGACAAAGGGCACGACGGTACACAGTGTGGTATATAACCTGACGGACCGCAGCAGCCTTTGGGTAGCGAACGAGCATTTTGGCAGCGAGGAGCATACGCTTACCTATGAGCTTGACGAGTAGACAAAAGGTGCGGTGCAGGAAAAATTTTCTGCCGACAGCGATTGTTCCTTTTGCAAAGATGTGATAAGATACAGGCGGGAGAAACAAATTACAACGGTTTTTCACAGAGCAAAGGAGGAATGCAAAAATGTTAGAAGCAGGAATCAAAGCGCCGGACTTTTCATTGCCGGATCAAAACGGCACAGTGCATACATTAAGTGAATATGCAGGAAAGAAGGTTATCCTTTATTTTTATCCGAGAGATAATACCCCGGGCTGCACGAAGCAGGCGTGTGGATTCAGCGAGCTGCAGCCGCAGTTTGCAGAGAAGGGCGCGGTGGTGCTTGGGATCAGCAAGGATTCGGTAGCGTCACACAAGAGATTTGAGGAGAAGTATCAGCTTGGCTTTACCCTATTATCGGATCCGGAGCTTGCGGTCATTCAGGCATACGACGTATGGAAAGAGAAGAAGAATTACGGCAAGGTGGGAATGGGAGTTGTCCGCACGACATATCTGATCGATGAAAACGGTATGATCGTGCAGGCATTTGATAAAGTAAAGGCGGCGGAGAATCCGAATCAGATGCTAAAGGTACTTTCCTAAGGGAAAATACCGGGGCTTGGGAAGAAGGAGGCAGGAAAATGAGACTGCCTTCTTTTTTCCGTTCAGAAAGGGCTTGCACTGTATGGGCGGCAGGAGAAGCCCTTAAACTACGATTTTTTGTTTTTATGTAAGGAGGATCATGATGCTTAATCCGGGATCGATTATGAAGCTGATGAGTGCGAAGAAAAAGTTTACTGACAATCATCCGAAATTTGTGGCTTTTCTGGAACACATATTTTCCATGGGGGTGACGGAGGGAACAGTTATTGAGATCACAGTCACAAGACCGGGGGAGGAGCCTGTGACAACCAATATGAAGGTCAAGCAGTCAGATCTTGAGCTGATGCGGGAGCTTGAGGAGCTGGCGCGCTAGGAGTTTGGCACAGCAGAGCGGGCAGAGCAGAAAAGAGGGCGTCTGCATCCGGTACAAAGAAGCGGCTGGCATGGAAACATCCGGGTGTTTTTCGCATAACATAAGATTGAAGTGATTGATAGGGAGTAGCAAGTGGACTATAATCAGGAGCAGTTTTTTGGAACGCAGCTTTCTGTGCCGAAGATGCCTTTTTATATGAGTTATCCGATGCAGAATCTGTATCTGACAGAAATGGAATATGAAAAGGACATGGATCGGATGAAGGAGCTTTACCCGCGTGAGGTGCGTAATATCTTAGAGCAGGTGGAAGAAGAATGCGATAAGATGGAATATGAGGGAAGTCTCATGTTTGACGAGTATCCGGATCGCCTGATGCTTGAAATGGTGGTGGATCGTATTTATCAAAAGCTTGGGGAGGATGAGACAGACCTTGAGGCGGAGCAGTATCGGGGGGATCATCCGCACCACCGGAACGATCTGAGAAATCTGATCGGTGTTATCTTAAATAATGAAATGTACCGCCGTCGCTGCCGTCACCGCCGCTGCCGCCGTTGGTGGTAAATTTTATAAAATAGAAAGAAAAGTGATTGCAGATTTTAAAAAAAATGCATACAATATAGCTATCGCGTTTGCGATAGCTATTTGTATATCAGAGAGATACCGAAGAATTGGGAGAACGGACAGGAGGAACGACCGTGCGTAAGGGAACGATAAAGGCTGTCGTCTTAATCATCATATTTATCGCTTCAGTACTTATTTTTGGAAAGCTGACGAATCATAATAATGAGGACATGACAACGGAGATGGAGGAGGCAAAGCTTCCGGTCATTTCTTTGTATCAGAACGATACGGAGATGAATCGGCTGCATGGTTATGTAAATGAAATGAACGCGGCTTATATGCGCGATACGATCACGCCGATCCCGAAAGATCGTCTCCTGCCGATTGTCATACAGACCTACGAGACGCCTGTGGATGCGATTTCCTATGAGATCAGAAGTCTGGACGCATCGCGGCTGATCGCCAATGCAGAGGTTGCCTCCTACAAGGAGGAGCAGGGGAAAATACATGCGGAGCTTGAGATACAAAACCTTTTGGAAAAGGGGACGGAATATCTTTTGATTCTGCGTCTGGAGAGCGGGAGCCAAAGTATCTGCTATTATACGAGGATCATAGAACAGGAGAGTCATGTGGAGGAGTGTATCGACTTTGTGCTTGATTTTCATGATAAGACCTTTAATAAGGAGACGACAGGTTCACTGGCGACTTATATGGAGAAAACGACCGGAGATAACAGCACGCTGCATTATGTTTCTCTCAACTCCTCGTTAAAGCAGCTCGGCTGGGCTGATTTTGAGGGCGAGCGGCTGGCAAAGCCGATACCCTCTGTGAAGGAGATCACAGATACCTACAATGTTATTGTGCTTGATTATGTGGTGACGCGTGTCGGGGACAATGGCGAGAGCGAATATTATAATGTAGAAGAATATTATCGCGTGCGCTATACGACGAACCGTATTTACCTGTTGAACTTTGAACGTGTCATGGAGCAGATTTTCCGGGGAGAAAGCTGTCAGCCATATGAGCAGTATCTGCCGCTGGGCATCCGTTCGAGCGAGGTGGAATACCGGACGAACGAGTCGGCGACGGCAGTGGCGTTTGTGCAGGAAGGCGAGCTTTGGAGCTATCACATGCAGGCAAATACGCTTGCGAAGGTATTCAGCTTCCGCGGCTATGAGGGCATCGACGAGCGCGAGAATTACGGAGAGCATGACATTAAGATTGCGGGAGTTGATGAGACGGGAAGTGTTGATTACCTTGTATACGGCTATATGAACCGAGGCGTCCATGAGGGTGAGGTCGGTCTTGCCGTCTACCATTACGACAGTGTTTCCAACACGAATGAGGAACAGGTGTTTATTGCCTCTGACAAATCCTACCAGATGCTCAAGGCTGAGCTGGGACAGTTGATGTATGTCAATGAAGCCGGAGAGCTGTTTTTGATGATGAACGGTACGGTCTACGGCGTGGAGCTTGGCACGCGAAACGTCAGGGAAGTTGTGAATAACTTACAGGAGGGGGCATATGCTGTTTCAAATTCCGGGCGCTATATCGCATGGTGTGAGGCAAAGAAAGGAATGGGAGGCAGCGTGATCCGTGTGATGGATCTTTCGGATATGGTGACAACGGAGATTTCTGCGGAGAACGGGACGCTTGTAAAGCCGCTAGGCTTTATGGAGGAAGATTTTGTTTACGGAATTGCAAGGGAAAGCGATATTTTTGCGGATGCGGTGGGCAGTGTTGCGTTCCCGATGTATCAGGTCAAAATTGTGGACGTGACGCAGGGGGCTTTGACGGAACTAAAGATATATGAGAAAACCGGATATTATGTGGATGGCGTGCAGATTGAGGGCAGCGCTATGTATTTGGAGCGCATGCGCAAAAGCGGCACGGATTATGTTCCCGCGGAGGGGGATATGATCATGAACCGGGAGAGTGAGGCGGGGGGAGCGGCAGAGATCGCCACTGCCGTTTCAGAGGAAAAGCAGACGGAGGTGCTCTTAAAGTTCCAAGAAGTACTCAATGAGAAAACGCCGAAGCTTTTAACGCCCAAGGAGACGATCCTATTGGAGGAGCGCGTGGCATCATTGCCCCAAAAGGGTGATGCCGGAACCTATTATGTTTATGTGAAGGGAGAGATTGCCGCCTCCACGGAAAATGTGGCGGAGGCAGTCCAGATCGCAAACGAGACGATGGGGGTTGTGCTAGACAGCGATCAGCGGTATATCTGGAAGCGTGCGAGAAAGACGGCGCAGCCGAGATTGTCAGATATTGCGGCGAGCACCGAGGATGCCTCGGCTGGAAGCATTGCGCAGTGCATGAATGTGATGCTGCAGAAAGAAGGCTTGAACATGAACGTACAGGCGCTGCTTGAGAGCGGGGAAACGCCAAAGAGCGTGCTGCGCAATACCTTAAAGGAGCGGACGGTTTTGGATCTGACCGGATGCAGTACGGATGAGATTCTTTATTATGTCAGTCTCGGAACACCTGTTTTTGCAATGACAGGCAATGATTCGGCTGTTTTGGTCGTGGGATACGACAGCACAGGCGTATTGCTCTACGAGCCGGGAACGGATGCGACTGTGCGAAAAACACTTGCGGAGGCGGATGCTTTATTTGCAAATGCCGGAAACGTGTTTTTCACATATCTGCTGGAATAAAAATGCATAAAAAAATATAGATTCAGAAAACAGGTTCGTGTAAGTTTAACAGATTTTCGAGTGCCCTATTGCAAATTGCAGATTTATGCGTTATATTGCAAGAAGTACTGGAAAAGAGGAAATGGAAAGTTATGAGCAAAAAAGAAATCATTGTATCAAATGTATCAGAAGAACATAATAATCCGGTTGCAGAATTAGTGCAGGTTGCATGCCGCTTTGATAGTGAAATTATACTGGAGAGCAACAATCGCCGCATTAACGCAAAGAGCATTATGGGAATCATGGCATTTAATCCATCCAAAGGGATGGCGGTGAACATTGTCGCAGAGGGAAGCGATGAGGAGGAAGCCTTAGTGGCAATGGAGAAGTTTTTAGTGTGTGAGTAGTTGATACGTTATGGAGGGTGGTCACTATGAAAAAGAGGACAGCGGAGAAGCTTGACTCGACAAAGACAGAAGTATTGACAGCAGCGGAAAAGACAGAGGCATTGGCAGAGGAGGCTTTGGTTGTACAGGAAGCGGTACCTGCGGCGGAGGAATCGGTGAAGGAAGAAACCGCGCCCACAGAGAAGCCGGTGAAAAGGAGAGGGAGAAAGCCCGGAACGAAAAACGGACAGGGAAGAACCAAGAAGCTAAGAGAAGAAGTGAAGCCGGAGGTATTTATCCAGTATCAGGGAAATGAGGGGATAGTAGCGGAAGCGATCGAAAAAGCGAAGGCAGCGTTTGTTGCGGACGGACATCGGATCTCTACCATTAAGACCCTTCAGGTTTACTTAAAGCCGGAGGAGTATGCGGCATATTATGTGATCAATAAAAAGTTTGCAGGGAGAGTTGACCTGTTTTAACTAAAAACCGGCAGTTTTTGCATAAAAAGAGTTCCTGCGACGATCAGATATTATCGTTGCAGGAATTCTTTTTATGCCATAGGAAATTATTTTTTGTCTGAACACAACTAGCGTTGATTTTCCTTATACCTTGATACCAGACGCTGAATGCGGTCGTACGGATTTAACAGGTCGCTGATCGAGCTGTCGTGATTTAAGGTATCAATGATATAAGCAATATATTTGCTCATTTCACAGCTGATATAGTAGTCTCTGGAGAGAAGCTCCGGCGTCTGATAGGTCAGGTTTGTCGTTACGACCTTATAGATGACGCCCTCTTTTACTGCCTGATCAAATCGCTCTAAGCCGTTTGTGAAAAGTCCGAAGGTTGCAACGACGAAAATGCGGTTTGCTTTGCGTTTCTTTAATTCCGTTGCAACGTCGATCATGCTCTCACCGGAGGAGATCATATCGTCAATAATGATCACGTCCTTGCCCTCGACGGAAGTGCCCAAAAATTCATGGGCAACGATCGGATTGCGCCCGTCGACGATCTTGCTGTAGTCGCGGCGCTTATAGAACATACCCATATCAAGACCAAGCACGTTGGCAAGATAAACGGCGCGGTTGGTACCGCCCTCATCCGGGCTGATGACCATCATATGCTCGGCGTCGATCTGAAGATCGGAGACCTCCTTTAAGATGCCCTTGATAAACTGATATGCCGGCTGTACAGTCTCAAAGCCCTTGAGAGGAATCGCATTCTGGACGCGGGGATCATGTGCATCGAAGGTAATGATGTTGTCAACGCCCATTGCGGTCAGCTCCTGCAGAGCAAGCGCGCAGTCGAGCGATTCGCGTGTTGTGCGCTTATGCTGGCGGCTTTCGTACAGAAACGGAATGATAACGGTAATACGCTTTGCCTTTCCGCCCACAGCTGCAATGATCCTTTTTAAATCAGCATAGTGATCGTCCGGAGACATGTGGTTTTCATGACCGCAGACGGAGTAGGTCAGGCTGTAGTTTGTGACGTCTACCATCAGATAGAGATCGTAGCCGCGGACAGATTCCTTGATCACGCCCTTTGCCTCTCCGGTTCCAAAGCGCGGTACGGTTGTAGATATAATGTAAGAATCACGGCGGTAGTCCTTAAATGCAGGGTCGGACTGGTGCTGGTGCTGCCTGTTTTCCCGCCAGCCGACAAGGTACTGGTCTACCTTAAGACCAAGCTCCCTGCAGCTCTCAAGCGGAATAAGACCAAGAGACCCGTCAGGGATGGTTTCTAAGTTTCTTTCATCATTTGGCATGAGTGGTTCCTCCATAAAAATAGTTGACATAAATATCGCTTAATAGATTGCTCTAATTGAAGCCGTGGAAGGGTCAGCGTCCGCGTTTTAAAATGCGGATGTCCGCGCCAAAAAGATTGATCAGCGTATAATGACTGGAGATTCTTGAGAGCACGCGCTCCGAATAAATCTCTGCTAACCGGTTCATTCCGAGATTTGTGGAGATGATCGTCGGTTTTTTTCGCAGGATCCGCTCGTTTAAGCAGAGAAAAAGCTGCGAGGTTGTAAAGGAATTGGTAAGCTCCGTGCCGAGATCATCAATGATCAAGAGGTCGCAGTCAAAAATATTCCGGTGCGCGGCGATCGCGTCCGCATCCTTTTGAAAGACGCCCTTACTTAATATATCAAATAATTGAAATGCCGTAAAGTAGATAACGGAATACCCGCGGTCCATCAGCTCCTTGGCGACACAGTTGGATAAAAAGGTCTTTCCGATACCGGTATCTCCGTAAAAATAGAGATTGGAAAAGGCGTCGCCGAAATGCTCGATAAAGGTCCGGCATTTGGCAACGGCATCCTGCGCGGTCCTGCGCGAGGAAAGTCCGGTGACCGGATGAATGTCATCATCAGAATAGTATGCGAAAGAAAAGGTACTGAAATTCTCTGTTTTTAGAATCTCCTTGAGATTCGACTGTGTATAGACCAGATCGATCGCCGCCTGTGTGAAGCAGTGACAGCGCTTCGTCCCGATATATCCGGTATCCTGACAGTCGGGACAGACATAGGGCGGTGTAAAATAGTCCGTAGGAAATCCGTGTTCCTTAAGCAGAGCCTCTTTTTCACTGCGGTAGGCGGCAAGCTGCCCATGCAGCGTGGAAAGAGCCGCATTATCGCCGTCAAAGAGACGTTTCGCCTGTGCCACGGAGCAGGAGGCGATGGCGTCGTCAATTTCTTTCAGACGAGGCAGCCGCTCATATGCCTCCTTTGTGCGCGCTTCAAGAAGCCGCTGGTGCGCCAGCTGTCTGGCGTCATAGGAACGAAGGATTTCATCGTACTGAGAATTACTCAAAGGCATGCAGCTTGTCCTCCTGTGATGCGTGGGTGGTAGTCAGCAGCATTCTTTCTAATTGTTCATAGTCATAGGAACGCTGTGAGAAATTATTAAATTTATTTTTGGAAGAAACGGAGACGGAGGGAGACGCCGTCTTTTTCCGGCTCTCGTGCTCCGCGTCCGCCCTCGCAATATCCGCAGGGATTTTTACCTGTTTTTTATGCCAGTTGGTCAGAATGGAATCGGTGTATTCAAAGCTTGGCTGATGCGTTGCGGAAATCGTGCGCCGGCACGCCTCCTCGATCAGCTCATTGGAAAAGCCGTAGTCATTTTTCCACTTCTCAATCATTTTCGTCTCGGAGGGGATCAGGTTTCTGCCGCTGATGCCGAGCGCCTTCATCACCATAAAGCAAGTCTGATTGTGCATCCCTGCCGCCTGTTTTGCGTCAGCGACCGTTAAGATATTCCCGTCCGCCCATGCAAGGGCGACCTTTTCTATGTAGCGGATGCTTGTATGCCCCTTGCTCACGCAGTATTCGATCAGATATTCGATCAAATCCGTTGAGAATCCAAGACCGTCATAAAAATATAAGATCGTATTCACATCTGTTGCGCTTAAGGTGCGGCTCAGATAACGCTCCGCAATGAAAAAGAGCTCTGCGACTGCCTCATTCCGGCGAAAGCTGTCAATATCATCGGCGGAATACTGCCGTTTTTCTGATTTTTGTACGACAGCTTCCTGGCTGACCGGCGCCTGAGGCTGCTGTCCGGGATCGTTCTCTGCGGTGATGCAGGAGGAGTCCAGCAGACAGATGCCGGTCAGGTTCTGGTTGGCGTCGTATTCCAGCCGGAGCAGATGCATCCGCTCCCAGTAGCTTAGGGCGCGTTTAATATCCTTCTCGGTATGTTCAAATTTATCGGCGATCGATGAGATAGAGAAGGAGGCGTCCGGCAGATTCATAAGACGCAGGAGATATAAGTAGACTTTGACAAATTCTCCGTTTGCGCCTGACATATATTCATCAATAAAAATATTTGAAACACTGGTGGCGGAATTTAAAGCGTCACTGTGTAATGTAATGTTTGCCATGACAAATCATAACCTCTCTCTACAAATCATATCAAAGACAGTCTTCTGTCGTCAGCATTATAGCACAGGAGTTTTGGAAAGAGAAGTACCATTTTTCGTACAAAAGCCGTAATGCCGGGCAGCGGGAAATTGTGGATAATGTGGATAAAGGACAGCTGTGGTGGGAAAATCAAAAATAAAAAATCCAGATCCAAACGTTGAAGTTTTCCCCAATTTGGATGTGGATAATGTGGATAACTTATTTTCCAAGCAGATGTTCTCCAACGGTTACAATATCCCCGGCGCCCATAGTTATCAACAAATCGCCGTTTATACAATTTTTTAATAAAAATTTTTCAATTTCCTCAAAGGAGGGAAAATAGACGCAGGGAGTTCCTTTTTCCTCAAGCCTTTCTAAGAGGTCACGGGAAGATATGCCGTAAGTATTTTTTTCTCTGGCGGCATAGATATCGGCAAGCACCACAAGGTCTGCTAAGGAGAGAACCTCGGCAAAGTCGTCAAGAAACGCTTTGGTGCGGGAGTATGTATGCGGCTGGAAGGCAAGGATCAGGCGTTTGTGGGGGTAGCTTGCCGCAGCGGTCAGGGTCGCCCGTATTTCCGTCGGATGGTGAGCATAGTCGTCAATGATCGTTACGCCGTCGATGCAGCCCTTATATTGGAAACGGCGGTCTGCGCCTCCAAATGCGCGCAGTCCCTCACAGACTGCTGTCATAGGCAGATGCAGCTCGAGTGAGAGCGCAATGGCAGCGAGCGCGTTTGAGACGTTGTGCATTCCGGGTACGCTTAAGGTTACGGAAGCAAGCTCCTTCCCACGGTGCATGGCGGTAAAGGAGGCGCAGGCTCTTTCGTCAAAGGTGACGTTGGCAGGATAAAGATCACAATGGTCGGAAAGCCCGAAGGAGACAGCTTTTTGGCGCAGTCCTTCCAGCAGTCCGGTATGATCGGGAATATCTCCGTTTATGATAATGGTTCCGTCTGCCCGCGTGTTTGCGGCAAATTGATGGAATGAACGGCGGATGTCATGAATATCTTTAAAAAAGTCCAAGTGTTCCGCCTCCACATTTAAGATGATGCTGTATTTAGGATAAAAGTGCAGAAAGCTGTTTGTGTACTCGCATGCCTCCGAAATGAACACATCCGACCTTCCGATCTTAAGATTGCCGTTGATCGCCTGCAGGATACCGCCGACCGTGATGGTAGGGTCGGTGTCTGCCGCAAGGAGGATCTGGCTGATCATAGAGGTGGTCGTTGTTTTTCCGTGCGTTCCCGCTACGGCGATCGCATTTTTGTAATTATCCATAATTTGCCCAAGCAGTTCTGCGCGGCTCATCATGGGAATGCCAAGACTTTTGGCAGCGCAGAATTCGGGGTTATCGGTGCCTATGGCAGCAGTATAGACAACAAGCCCGATGCCGTCTGTGAGATTGGACGCCTGCTGCCCGTAATATACGCGGATGCCTTTTTGCGAGAGCTGCCTTGTCAGTGCGGTTTCTTTTGCATCCGAGCCGGAAACGGTAAAATGTTCCGCAAAAAGAATCTCGGCGAGACCGCTCATGCTGATGCCGCCGATGCCGATAAAGTGTACATGAGTCGGTTGCTGAAAGTTAATTTTATACATTTGAGAATACCTGCCTGTTTTTGTTTCATTATACAGGAGAAAATCTGCCTGCTCTCCCATTATAAACTTATCTTATTAATTTGCAAATTCTTTTGTCATAAAATATTTTCGACACGATCAAACATTACAAAAAAATGAAATGTGTAAAATTTGTGTAAAATGTCAAAAAACAAAAAAATAGATAAATAAAGTTGTGAAAAGTGATATACAACGACAAGCGAATATGGTATAATTTGAAATATCAAATAGTAAGTTAGGACTAGTCAGAAAGAGACAAGAGGTGATGGACGTGATAAGAAAAGAAATGATAGCCATGTTATTAGCCGGAGGTCAGGGAAGCCGTCTTGGCGTACTTACGGCAAAGGTTGCAAAACCGGCAGTCGCATTTGGCGGGAAGTACCGTATCATTGATTTTCCGCTCAGTAACTGCATCAATTCCGGGATTGATACGGTGGGCGTGCTGACGCAATATCAGCCGCTTCGTTTAAATTCCCATATCGGCATCGGGATTCCGTGGGATTTAGACAGGAATAATGGCGGGGTGACGATTCTTCCGCCATATGAAAAGAGCGACAACAGCGAATGGTACACCGGCACTGCAAACGCCATATTCCAGAATATGGATTATATGGAGAGCTATGATCCGGAATATGTGCTCATTTTGTCGGGAGATCACATCTATAAGATGGATTATGAGGTGATGCTTGAGTTTCACAAAAAGAACCGGGCGGATGTGACGATCGCGACCATGCCCGTTCCGATGGAGGAGGCAGGCAGATTTGGCATTGTGATCACGGACGAGGAGAAACGGATCCATGAGTTTGAGGAAAAGCCGGCGCAGCCGCGCAGTAATCTCGCGTCTATGGGAATTTATATTTTTAGTTGGCAGGTCCTAAAGGAAGCGCTTTATGCAATGAAAGATCAAAGCGGCTGCGATTTCGGAAAGCATATCATTCCATACTGTCATGATGGCGGCAAGCGGCTGTTTGCCTACGAGTATAACGGTTACTGGAAGGATGTTGGTACGCTTGGCTCCTACTGGGAGGCAAATATGGAACTGATCGACCTGATCCCTGAATTTAATCTTTATGAGGAATACTGGAAGATTTATACAAAGAGCGATATTATTGAGCCGCAGTATATCGCAGCGGAGGCGGTGATCGACAAGAGCATTATCGGAGACGGGGCGGAGGTTTATGGTGAAGTACATAACTCTGTGATAGGAGCGGGGGTTACGATCGGAAAGGGCTCTGTCATCCGTGACTCCATTATCATGCGCGGGACGCAGATCGGCGAGCATACAGTGATCGACAAGGCGATCATCGCGGAGCGCTCTGTGGTCGGCAGCAATGCGGTGCTTGGAGCGGGAGAGAATGCGCCCAACAAATTAAATGAGAGCGTTTATTCCTTTGGTCTCGTTACGATCGGTGAATTTTCAGTGATCCCGGACGGCGTTATGGTGGGAAGAAACACGGCAATCTCCGGCCGGACCGTGAAGGAGGATTATCCGGGAGGAGTGCTGAAAAGCGGAGAAGTAATCATTAAGGCAGGTGAGGCGGTATGAAAGCAATAGGTATTATTTTAGCGGGCGGCAATAACAGCCGTATGCAGGAATTGTCCAATAAGCGTGCGATTGCGGCAATGCCGATCGGCGGAAATTACCGCAGCATTGACTTTGCACTCAGCAATATGAGTAATTCGCACATTCAGACAGTTGCGGTTTTGACGCAGTACAGCGCCCGTTCCCTAAATGAGCATCTAAGCTCATCAAAATGGTGGGATTTCGGCAGAAAGCAGGGGGGACTGTTTGTCTTTAATCCGACGGTGACCGTGGATAACAGTTGGTGGTACCGCGGAACGGCGGATGCGATGTACCAGAACATTAATTTCCTAAAGAAAAGCCATGAGCCGTATGTCATCATTACGAGCGGCGACTGTGTTTATAAGATGGATTACAATAAGGTTCTGGATTATCATATTGAGAAGAAGGCGGATATTACGGTTGTCTGTAAGGACATGCCGGCAGGTACGGACGTCAGCCGGTTCGGCGTTGTGCGCATGAATGAGGATGCAAGGATCATTGAGTTTGAGGAAAAGCCGATGGTGTCTCATTCCAATACGATTTCTACGGGAATTTATATTGTGCGCAGAAGGCAGCTCATCGAGATGCTGGAGCGCAGCGCAGCGGAAAACCGTTGGGATTTTGTCACCGATATTTTGATCCGCTATAAGAATATGAAGCACATTTACGGCTACAAGATGAAGGAGTACTGGAGCAATATTGCGACGGTGGAATCCTATTATGAGACAAATATGGATTTTTTAAAGCCGGATGTGCGCAGCTATTTCTTCCGTGAGGAACCAAAGATTCGTTCTAAGGTAGACGATCTTCCGCCGGCAAAATATAATGTGGGTTCGGATGTGCATAACAGTCTGATCGCCAGCGGCTGTATCATTAACAGCAAGGTCGAAAATTCTGTCTTATTTAAGAAAGTGTTTGTCGGGAAAAACTGCGTGATCAAAAATTCGATCATTTTAAACGATGTATATATTGGGGACAATACGCATATCGAAAACTGTATCGTGGAGAGCCGCGATACTTTAAGGGCAAATACTTATTATTGTGGGGATAACGGTATTAAGATTGTATTCGAAAATAACCAGAGATATATGCTTTAAGAAGCAGACATGGGAGGACATAAGAGATGCAGATTACGGACGTGAGAATCAGAAAAGTAGAAAAAGAGGGTAAGATGAAGGCAGTCGTATCAATTACGATTGACGAGGAGTTTGTGGTGCATGACATCAAGGTGATCGAGGGAGAAAAGGGATTATTTATCGCGATGCCAAGCCGTAAGGCAGCGGACGGAGAGTATCGGGATATTGCGCATCCGATCAATTCCGAGACGAGAGAGCGGCTGCAGGGGCTGATCTTGGAGAAATATGAGGAGCTTATTGAGGCGGAGGGAACGGTTGGTTGATATCGATCAGAGGGTGATTCCAATGGGGCATGATTTTGTGACAGATCAGGTTAAGCCAAGGTGTCAATTAGGAGTGTTTTAAGCTATGAATAATGCTGAATGGAAAAAGCTGTGTTTTGTTATTATTTGTTTTGGAGCAGGGGTCATTCTCGTATTACTTACACCAGTGTTATGTCGATTTTTTTATAGAGTAAACGCTGATAGTTTGTCGTGCTTCCCAAATTGGGAAGCACAATTTTTTTGACATAAAGTGGCTCGCGAAGCGTGGCGCTCGTTGTTGGCATAAGAGCAAACATCCAATTCCTTCCACTTTGAGTCAGAGCCGTTTATTTTCCAACATCCCCTGCTGTATAAAACTCTTGTAAAATCCAAAAACTTCTGTAAAATGAAACGTAGACAAAAAATATGAAGAACAGATTGGATGACGGGAGAGAGACATGTTTTTAATCGTAGGGCTGGGCAATCCGGGCAGACAGTATGAGCAAACAAGACATAATATCGGTTTTGATGCGGTGGATGCTCTTGCGGAGCAATATCAGATCAGTGTCAGTGAGAAAAAGCATAAGGCGCTTTGTGGCAAGGGCGTGATCGCGGGCGAGAAGGTCGTGCTGGCAAAGCCGCAGACCTATATGAACCTTAGTGGTGAGAGTGTGGCGGAGCTTTTACATTATTATAAGCTTGACGCCGAGAGCGAGCTGCTGGTGATCTTTGACGACATCAGCCTTGCGCCGGGCGGCATTCGGATCCGCAAGAAGGGAAGCGCGGGCGGACATAATGGTATCAAGAATATCATTGCGCAGACAGGTACGCAGAATTTTATGCGAATTAAGCTTGGAGTTGGTGAAAAGCCGGAGGGCTGGGATTTGGCGGATCATGTACTGGGGCGTTTTTCGGCTGCGGAGCGAAGTCTGACAGAGGCAGCCGTTGCAGACGCTGTGACAGCGGCAGAAATGATTCTGCGCGGGGAGATTGATATGTCAATGAACAGATTTAATGGAAAGAAGCAGGAGGGCTAAGTGCGGACATTCACAGAACCCATGAAGGGGTTAAGGGAAATCTGTGACCTTGAGGAGGCGCTGCCAAGGCTGGCAGGCGTGGCTCAGATTTCGGGCTGCATTGATGCGGCAAAACCACATATGATGTACAGCATTCACAATGGTTCGGGCAGCCGGATCATTGTGACGTTTCATGAGCAAAAAGCGAGAGAGCTCTGGGAGGAATACCGCTTTTTTGATCAGAAGGCGGTGTATTATCCGGCGAAGGATATTTTGTTTTATCAGTCGGACATCCGCGGCAATGTGCTGACGGCAGAGCGGATCAATGCGCTGAAGCGGATTGCCGAGGAAAAGGAATGTACCGTCATCACAACGTTTGACGGACTGATGAACCCGATGCCAAGCCCCGAAAAGTTTATTCAGGCGGTGCGAAAAATCGCGGTGGGTGATCGTCTGGACATGGAGGAGCTGACAAAACATCTGGCGGAGCTTGGCTACGAGAAAAATTATCAGGCGCAGACGCAGGGGGAATTTTCCGTGCGCGGCGGCATTATTGATATTTTTCCGCTGACGGAGGAGAATCCGGTCCGCATCGAGCTGTGGGATGATGAGGTCGATTCGATCCGCTCGTTTGACGCGGAAAGCCAGCGTTCGATTGAAAATTTAGAGGAAGTGTATATCTACCCGGCGTGCGAGCTTGTGCTTACGGAGGAGGAGCGCAAGGAGGGAATTGCGCGCATCCAAAAGGAGGCGAAGAAGGTTTCCGATCAGCTGCACGGGGAGATGAAAACAGAGGAGGCACACCGCGTGCGGGCAGCTGCAGAGCAGCTTGCCGAGGAGGCGTGCGAGCTTGGAGTCAGCGAAGGGCTTGACGCATATCTGTCTTATTTCTGCGAGGAGCGTGCGTCGCTGCTCGACTATTTTGACGTCGAAAATACGCTGGTTTTTCTGGATGAGACCCCAAGAGCCATTGAGAGGGGCATGGCGACAGAGACAGAGTTTTCCGAGAGCATGAAGCAGCGCATGGAAAAGGGCTATATTCTGCCGGGGCAGATGCGGGAGCTTTTTACTTGTAAGGAGATACTGGCAAAGCTGGAGCGGCGCAAATGTATTTCCTTGGTTGCGCTTGAGACGAAAAATCCGCATCTTGAGCTGAAGGAGCGATTCCAGCTTCAGACAAAGACAGTGAACCCGTTCAACAACAGCTTTGAACTGCTGGTGAAGGATTTGGCGCGCTATAAAAAGAACGGGTATGGCGTCGTCCTGCTCTCCGGTTCGCGCACAAGAGCGAAGCGTCTCGCAGAGGATCTGATGGACGAGGGGTTAAACGCTTTTTACAGTGAGAGCTTTGCGCAGGCGGTGAAGCCGGGAGAGATCATGACCGGCTATGGAAAGATCAAGAAAGGCTATGAATATCCGCTCATCCGGTTTGTCGTAATATCTGAGAGTGATATTTTCGGCGGAGAGAAGAAAAAAAAGAAGCGCCGGCGCATCTACGAGGGAGAGAAGATCGCGGGCTTTACGGACTTAAGCATCGGCGATTATGTCGTGCATGAGAGTCATGGGCTTGGCATTTACCGAGGGATCGAAAAGATCGAGGTGGATAAGACCGAGAAGGATTATCTTAAGATTGAGTACGCCGGAGGCGGCAATCTTTATATTCTGGCGACACAGCTGGAGCTGATCCAAAAATACGCGGGCGCGGACGCCAAAAAGCCGAAGCTTAACAAGCTGGGCGGGCAGGAATGGAATAAAACAAAGTCGAGGGTGCGCGGCGCGGTAAAGGAGATCGCCGAGGATCTGGTAAAGCTTTATGCGGCACGGCAGAGTGAGAGCGGCTTTGCATACGGACCGGATACCGTCTGGCAGAGGGAGTTTGAGGAAATGTTCCCATTTGAGGAGACGGAGGATCAGGACCTTGCGATCGCGGCGACAAAGGCGGATATGGAGAGCACAAAGATCATGGATCGTCTGATCTGCGGGGATGTCGGATACGGCAAGACGGAGATCGCGATCCGCGCGGCTTTCAAGGCGGTGCAGGACGGCAAGCAGGTGGCGTTTCTTGTGCCGACAACGATTCTGGCGCAGCAGCATTATAATAACTTTGCAAGCAGGATGAAGGATTTTCCGGTCAACGTCGATCTGCTCTGCCGCTTCCGAAGCGCTGCGGAGCAGAAGAAAACGCTGGAAAATCTGAAGAAGGGTCAGGTCGATATTATTGTCGGAACGCATCGTCTGCTGTCAAAGGACGTGGTGTATAAGGACTTAGGACTTTTGATGATTGATGAGGAGCAGCGGTTTGGCGTCGCGCACAAGGAGAAGCTGAAGCAGTTAAAGACGAATATCGATGTGCTCACGCTCACGGCGACACCGATTCCGCGCACGCTTCACATGAGCCTGATCGGCATCCGGGATATGAGTGTGCTGGAGGAACCTCCGATGGATCGTCTTCCGATCCAGACCTATGTCATGGAATATAATGAGGAGCTTGTGCGCGAGGCGATTTCCAGAGAGCTTTTCCGCGGCGGGCAGGCGTATTATGTATATAACCGTGTACGGGAGATCGCGGATGTGGCGGCAAAGATCGCGGAGCTTGTGCCGGAGGCGGGCGTGGCTTATGCACATGGGCAGATGAAGGAGAGCGAGCTGGAAAATATTATGTACCGTTTCATTAATGGAGAGATCGATGTGCTCGTTTCCACGACGATTATTGAGACGGGACTTGACATTTCAAACGTCAATACAATGATCATTCACGACGCCGATAATATGGGGCTTTCCCAGCTTTATCAGCTGCGTGGGCGCGTGGGGCGCTCCAACCGCACGGCGTATGCGTTTTTGATGTATAAGCGCGACAAAATGCTCAAGGAGATCGCGGAGAAGCGTCTCGCGGCGATCAAGGAGTATACGGAGCTTGGCAGCGGCTTTAAGATCGCTATGCGTGATCTGGAAATCCGCGGTGCAGGAAATCTGCTCGGGGCAAAGCAGCACGGGCACATGGAGGCGGTCGGCTACGACCTGTACTGTAAGATGTTAAACGAGGCGGTCAAGGAGGCAAAAGGAATTTCTGTCGCAGCGCATTTTGACACCTCGATCGACATCGTGATAGACGCCTATATCCCGATGGGCTATATTCCCAATGAGTTCCAGAAGCTTGACATCTACAAGCGCATTGCGGACATTGAGACCATGGATGAGGTTGATGAGATGTTAGAGGAGCTGATCGACCGGTTTGGCGACCCGCCGAAGTCCGTGGAGAACCTGCTCTATATTGCAAAGATCAAGTCGCTGGCGCACCGCGTTTATTTCACCGAGGTATCGCAGAAGGTGGAGACGCTCAAATTTACCCTTTATGAAAAGGCGGAGATTGATGTGGTGAAAATACCGGAATTTGTGGCGGGCTTTGGGCAGAAGGTCCGTTTTATGGCAGACGCCAAGGCGCCGTATTTCACCTATTTCTTAAAGCAGAACACGCGGGAAAAAAATGTCGGCGTAAAAGAGATACTCGAGGAGTTTTTAGAGGCGGCGCAGGGATTGTTGCCCGTACCAAAGACGCATGGAGTGTGAAAAAATCATGAAATATATTGCGGCTTTTTGCAAAAGGCACTATAATAAGGCGGTAGCTGTCCAAAAGTGAGAAGGGACGGCAAAAGGGAGGCAAACCATGAGAAAAACAAAATTGACTGCATTGTTGCTTGGCGGAGTCATCGCGGCATCCGCTTTGGCAGGATGCGGCAGTATCGATAAAAATGAGGTGGCAGCAGTCTTTGACGGACAGGAAATTACGCTGGGACTGCCTAATTTCGCAGCCCGTCTGCAGCAGGCGCAGGATGATGACCTTTATGCGTATTATTTTGGCGGAAGTGTGTGGGAGAGCGACTTGACAGGCACGGGCGTAACCGCAGAGGAGGAAGTCAAGAACACAGTCATGGACAATCTGTTTGCGATGTACACGCTGGAGGCGCATATGGAGGAGTATGGCGTTGAGCTCTCCGGCCAGGAGCAGGAAAAAATTGATGACGCAGCCGCGTCATTTCTTGCCTCAAACAGCAAGGAAGCGCTTGACGAGCTTGGCGCGGACAAGGAGATCGTGCAGGAATATCTGCGGCTTTTGACGATTCAGCGGAAGATGCATCAGGCGATCATTGCGGATGTGGATACGAATGTCAGCGACGAGGAGGCGAATACAAGCGCCTATAGCTATGTACGGGTTTCCAAGACGACCTACACCGATGAGGAGGGAAAGTCCGTCGAGTATACCGATGAGGAATTAAAGGAGCTTGCAAAAACGGTGGAGAGCTTTGCGGCGGAGGCGAAGGAGAGTAGTCTGGAGGACGCCGCAGCAGCGCATTCCTATACGGTCAGCAAGGGAACGTTTACAGCTGACGATGAGATTTTAGATGAAGCGGTCCTCACCGCGTTAAAGGGCTTGGAGGAGGGCGCATCGTCTGATGTGATCGACACAGAGGATGCGTACTATGTCGTACGTCTGGATGCAAAGACGGATCAGGCGGCAACAGAAGCCGCAAAGGCAGGGATCATCAGTGAGCGTCAGACGAAGCTTTATGAGGATACGCTGTCCGGATGGCAGGAATCCCATACATGGGAGATAAAAAAGAGCGTATGGAAGAAGGTTAAGTTTGACAGGGGCTTTACAACCATAGAGCCGGCAACAGAAGAAACAGAGCCGGTGACAGAACAAGCAGAAGCAACGGAACAGTAAGAGCGGCTGCCGCACCCGAGGTTTTCGGATGCGGCAGTGTTTTGCTTTAATGGAACTGTGTCGCAGTTGCGGCCCGCCGCAGGCGGAGAATCTCGCTTGCGATTTCGGGCGAGGTATGCTATCCTAAAAAGAGTTGCAGAAGAATACCGGAGAAGGAAAAGATGAAAGAAAATATTGTGTTGATCGGTATGCCGGGGGTGGGAAAAAGCACCATCGGCGTTGTGCTTGCAAAGATGATGGGGTATCGGTTTATCGATGCAGATTTAATGATACAGGAGCAGGAGGGCAAACTCCTGTGCGAGATTATTAAGGAGCAGGGAACAGAGGGGTTTCTTGCGGTGGAGAACCGCGTCAACAGCAGCATCCGGGCAAGGCGTGCGGTGATTGCAACAGGCGGAAGCGTCGTATACGGCGCGGAGGCGATGAGGCACTTAAAGGAAATCGGGACAGTCGTCTACCTAAAGCTCCCGTTTGCGGAGCTTTCGCAGAGACTTTCGGATATTAAGGGGAGAGGTGTTGTTTTAAAGAAGGGACAAACGCTTCTTACATTATACGAGGAGCGCGTGCCTCTTTATGAGCGGTATGCGGATTTTACTGTAGATGAGCATTGTCTGAATGTAGAGCAGACGATCGAGAAGATCATGGAGTTATTTCAATGAAAAAGATAGAGTTTACAAAAAAGGCGAAGATTCAGGCTTCTGTTGTCGGAGCGGGATTTTTGTGCCTGCTGGCAGCCTCTGCGATGCAGCAGGTTGGTATCGGACAGGCGTATCAGACAGTGACGTTAAAAGGCACGCCGGTCGGCAGTGTGGCGGAGAATACGGATGTAAAGGAGCTCTTGCAGGAGGCAAGGCGTGAGGTCTCGCTTGAGACGGGAGAGCGCCTGAGTCTGGAGCTTGATTGCGTGATTGAAAAAAGCCGCGGTCTGTTTGAGCAGTTTCTTTCCGAGAGCGAATTAAAAGAAGCGTTTAAGGGCATGATAAGGGAAACGAACGCACAGGGACTCCAGCGTGCGTATACGGTTGCCATTGACGGCTATCGGGCGAATTTTCTGACGCTTGCCGATGTGGAGACTTTCTTAAATCGTGTGAAGGCGCCCTTGGATGAAACGGGACAGTATCAGACGACGCTCTCGGCAACCGATTCCCATATCAAGGGGATCATGAGCGCGGCTTTGTCGGAAACGGAGCCGGAACAAAATGTCGAGGTCATTCCGGAGGAAACACTTGCCAACGGGGTAAGCTCCGGCGCGCAGGCAGACGTTACCTATGCGATGCAGTATGCGATGGAAAATCCTTCCGCGGGAGGCTATGAGACCGGTATCCTTGATCTGGAATTTGTGGAAAAGGTAGAGGTTTACGAGAATTTTATCAAGCCCGAGGAGCTTTCCGATATGGAGGAAGCGGTCGTTGAGGTAACAAAACAAAAGGAATCGAATAAAATATATGTAGTACAGAGCGGAGACTGTCTTTCTGTCATTGCGATGGATCATGATACGACTGTTTCCTCTATCGTGGCGTTAAACGGACTTTCGAGCGCAGACGAGATGATACGCGACGGACAGGAGCTGATCATTGCAATTCCTGAGCCGGAATTACAGCTTCGCCTGACAATGGGGGAGGTGTATGAGGAGGATTATACCGCAGAGCCTGTCATCATAAAGAATGATTCCTGGTACACGACGGAGGAGGTTGTGCACGAGGAGGGAAGCGTCGGTCATCGCGAGCGCAATGATATTGTCGTATATCAAAACGGAATGGAAGTCAGCCGTGAGATTGTACATGAGAATATCATAACGGAATCAAAGGCGGCAGTTATCGAGCAGGGAACGGTGGTTCCGCCGACCTATATCAAGCCGCTTGCCGGCGGCAGATTTACTTCGGGCTTCGGACGGCGCTGGGGACGTATGCACAAGGGAACGGACTGGGCGTGTCCGGTAGGTACGACCGTCTATGCATCCTGTGCGGGAACCGTCATTCAGGCGTCCTACAGCGGCGGATATGGAAACTGTGTGGTCATCAGTCACGCGGACGGACGGACGACGCGCTATGCGCACAACAGTAAATTGCTGGTAAAAACAGGGCAGCATGTAGAGCAGGGCGAGGCGGTCGCATTGAGTGGAAATACGGGGCGTTCTACGGGACCGCATGTACATTTTGAGTTATATGTCAACGGTTCTGCCGTAGATCCGCTGGACTACATCAGCTATTAAGAGAGGATACCGTCATTTGTGGTATGAAAGAATTCCTTGACAAATACAGAGAATGGCTACTATAATTACATGTTTGTATGAAGGTTATTCATAGAGGTGTGATATGGAACAGTATATAATTAAAGGCGGCAATCCGTTAGTTGGAGAGGTGGAGATCGGCGGTGCAAAAAATGCAGCGCTTGCGATCCTCTCCGCGGCAGTGATGACGGATGAGACGGTTACGATAGATAATCTTCCGAATGTGAGGGACATTAATGTTCTGCTGAATGCGATCCAGGAGATCGGTGCGCGTGTGGAGCGAATTGATACCCATACAGTAAGGATCAACGGCTCATTTATCCGTGATCTGAATGTAGATAATGAGTTTATCCGTAAGATACGCGCTTCCTATTATCTGATAGGGGCGCTTCTTGGAAAATATAAAAGAGCAGAGGTGGCGCTTCCGGGAGGCTGTGATATTGGAAGCCGCCCGATCGACCTGCATATGAAGGGCTTCCGTGCACTCGGTGCAAATGTTGACATCAAATACGGACTTGTGATGGCTTCCGCTGACAAACTGGTTGGTACGCATATTTATCTTGATAAGGTTTCTGTGGGAGCAACGATCAATATCATGATGGCGGCGTCCTTAGCAGAGGGCAAGACGATTATTGAGAATGCAGCCAAAGAGCCGCATGTTGTAGACGTTGCGAATTTCTTAAGCAGCATGGGCGCGAAGATCCGCGGCGCCGGAACGGATGTCATCCGCATCATAGGCGTTGAGAAGCTGCATAAGACGGAGTATTCGATTATTCCGGATCAGATTGAAGCCGGAACCTTTATGCTGGCAGCGGCTGCGACAAAGGGCGATGTGATGATCAAAAATGTCATTCCAAAGCATCTGGAGGCGATCAGCGCGAAGCTGCTGGAGATTGGCTGTGAGGTGGAGGAGTTTGACGATGCGGTGCGCGTTGTTGCGTCGAAGCTTTTGCATCACACACAGGTTACGACGCTGCCGTATCCCGGATTTCCGACTGATATGCAGCCGCAGATGGCGGTTGTGCTTGGAATCTCCGAGGGGACCAGCACGGTGACGGAGAGTATTTTTGAAAATCGTTTTAAGTATGTCGATGAGCTGACGCGTATGGGCGCGAGCATCAAGGTGGAGAGTAATATTGCGATCATCAGCGGTGTGGAGCAGTACACGGGAGCGCGTGTCAACGCACCGGATCTGCGTGCGGGAGCAGCGCTTGTCATTGCAGGACTTGCGGCTGAGGGCATCACGGTGGTAGACGATATTTACTATATCGAGCGCGGCTATGAGGAATTTGAGAAGAAGCTGTCTGCGCTTGGCGCTTTGATCGAGAAGGTATCGACAGAGAAGGAGATCCAGAAGTTTACGTTAAAGGTTTCCTGAGAAAATAAAAGGGCAGGGGTTCTCGTGTCTTTTGGAGGAGGCGTGAGAATCCCGCAAGCAAGATTGTTTGTTTGACATAAGGGCAGCCCGCGAAGCGTGCTGCTTGTTGTTGATATAAGAGTGGCTCGCGAAGCGTGCTGCTTGTTGTTTTTATGGGGAAATCTCGTGCGGGAACAGAGAAAGGACTTGACAGATCAGGGAAACGGGTGTATCGTAACACCATAGATTTGAAAATTCAATATTGTGCAAAATTTTCTTATTCAGAGTGATGGAGATACATAGGATCGATGAAGTCACGGCAACCCCAATACGGAAGGTGCCAGCCTGAGCGAGCAAATGCTGTTATAGCCATGAACCGCAGCAGCGGAAGGTGGCTGCAATAGTTCGAACAATAAGAGGATTTGATTATCTATCGTTGTCATATCCGCTTGTGTTCCGCAAGTGGATTTTTTTGCTTAAGGGAAGGAAGGAGATTCCCCTATCAAGCAATCCACCTTCGGGGGATCGCACTGCGTTGGAGAGGAACTGTTTCGCAGATGCGATCCGTTGTAGGCGGAGAGTTTCTTCAATAAAAAAGGCAGTTCGGTTATTTTATTACGAAAGGAAGAAAGGTGTTATGGAAAAGAGACTATTTACCTCGGAATCAGTGACGGAAGGGCATCCGGATAAGGTGTGCGACGCAATTTCTGACGCGATCCTTGATGCGTGTATGGAGGCGGACCCGATGAGCCGTGTTGCCTGTGAGGCGGCAAGCTGCACGGGCTTTGTGCTGGTGACGGGAGAGATTACGACAAAGGCGCAGCTTGATATTCCGGGCATTGTGCGAAAGACAGTCAACGAGATTGGCTATGACGATGCAAAGACGGGCTTTGACGGAAATACCTGCGCGGTAATGGTGGCGCTTGACAAGCAGTCGCCGGATATTGCGATGGGTGTGGATAAGGCGCTTGAGGCGCGCGAGGGAGCACTCACTGACGCGCTTGATACGGGAGCCGGCGATCAGGGAATGATGTTTGGCTATGCAACAAATGAGACCCCGGAGCTGATGCCGTATCCGATCTCACTGGCACATAAGCTTGCATTCCAGCTGACAAAGGTGCGCAAGGACGGTACGCTTGGCTACTTAAGACCGGACGGCAAGACACAGGTTTCGGTGGAGTATGACGAGAATGGCAAGCCGCTCCGTCTGGAGGCGGTCGTGTTATCTACACAGCATGACGAGGCGGTGACACAGGAGCAGATCCATGCAGACATCCGCAAATATGTGTTTGATCCGATTCTGCCGAAGGAGCTTTTGGACGATAAGACAAAGTTCTTCATCAATCCGACCGGACGCTTTGTCATTGGCGGACCGCATGGAGACGCAGGTCTCACCGGAAGGAAGATCATTGTTGATACCTACGGCGGATATGCGCGTCATGGCGGCGGCGCTTTTTCCGGAAAGGACTGCACAAAGGTAGACCGCTCCGCGGCGTATGCAGCCCGCTATGTAGCGAAGAATATCGTTGCGGCAGGCTTGGCAGACCGCTGTGAGATCCAGCTTTCCTATGCGATCGGCGTTGCGCAGCCGACTTCTATCATGGTAGATACGGATGGAACAGGCAGGGTTTCGGATGAGAGGCTGGTGGAGATTATCCGCGAAAACTTTGATCTTCGTCCGGCGGGTATCATTCAGATGCTGAACCTCAGAAGACCGATTTATCGCGCTACGGCGGCGTATGGTCATTTCGGCCGCACGGACTTAGAGCTTCCGTGGGAGGCTACCGACAAGGCGGAGGCATTAAAAAAATATTTATAAAGCAGCGGTTTATGAAAAGTTTAGACAAATTTACAGGAATTATATAAAATTCGGAATTTTTCATGCTATAATGGGTCATAGGATAGCAATCCTGTGGCCCGTTTTTCCTATCACAGGGAGTTTTTTGTTTCCTGTGGGAGGAAACCTCGGAGGGCTGACGCGTTGTGTGAGGATGCGCATTCATAGGTGCGGAATATTGCGCTGCAATGATGTCTGCACGGCACAAATGCGCGTTGTTTATAGAGTATTGCAGTGGGAGAGCATGGTGTCTCTTTAGGATGTACGAGCATCTGGGGGAGCGATGGCTGCTGCTTGAAAGGCTGGGAGAAGGGAAGAAACTATGAAATTTCGGAATAAGATCATGATTTCATTTTGTATTATCATATTTGTTCCGATTATGCTGTCGCTGATCATGCTGTTTAGTTTTCAGCAGATTCAGATTCGAGCGATCAAACAAACCTATGGTGTGGAGAATGCGGATTACAGCTGCTTTTCTAATTCGATGCAGCTGTTCAGCCGCTTTACAAAAGAGACATTTACAGAGCTGTCTGAGACGGCGAGACGTCATCCGGAGCAGATGGAGGATCAGAGCTATTTAGAGGAGGTCAACCACAGATTGGAGGAAAAGAGCTCCTATCTCGTGGTCCGCAGGGCAGATATACTGACCTATATCGGAGCGGATGCGGCGTCATCCCTTCTGATGGAGCTGCCGGGATATGGAGAGGCAGACAGCAGCGTCAACAGCGGGATGTATATTGATGGCGAGGAGCAGGCGCTGATCAAGCAGATTGATTTTCAATATCCGGACAGTACGGAGGGGAGCGCGTTTATTGTCACGCTCATCGATGACACTGTGCCGGAGATCAAGACGCTGCTGGCAGATGCCATGATCGCGATTGTGATGATCTTGGTGCTGACGGCGTGTATGCTTACGATCTGGATTTATACAAGTATGATCAATCCGATCAAGAAGCTGCAGCTTGCAGCACAGAATATCAAGGAGGGAAATCTTGATTTCACGGTGGAGGCAGAGAGCGGGGACGAGATCGGTGAGCTGTGCAGAAGCTTTGAGGAGATGCGGCAGCGCTTAAAGGACAGCGCGGAGGAGAAGATTGCGAGCGAGAAGGAGAGCCGGGCGCTCATCAGCAATATTGCGCATGATCTTAAGACGCCGATCACCGCGCTCAAGGGATATGCGGAGGGCATTATGGACGGCGTGGCAGACACGGAGGAGAAGCGGGATCGTTATATCCGTACGATCTACAATAAGGCGAACGAGATGGATACCCTGCTCAATGAGCTGACGCTTTACTCCAAGATCGATACGAACCGCATTCCTTATAATTTTGCAAAGCTGAATGTATCTGCCTATTTCAGCGACTGTATTGAGGAACTCAGTCTTGATCTTGAGACAAAAAATATTGGACTTGCATACTTTAACTATGCCGATGAGGGTGTGCAGATCATCGCGGACCCCGAACAGTTAAAGCGCGTGATCAACAATATTGTCGGCAATTCCGTCAAATATCTGGATAAGCCCAAGGGGCTGATCAATATCCGCATCAAGGACGTTGGTGATTTTATCCAGGTGGAGATCGAGGACAATGGACGCGGCATTGCAGCGCGCGATCTGCCGTATATTTTTGACCGTTTTTACCGCGGCGACGCTTCACGCAATTCCTCGACAGGAGGAAGCGGGATCGGATTGTCGATCGTCAAGAAGATCATTGAAGATCACGGTGGAAAAATATGGGCGACAAGCAAAGAGGATATGGGAACAGTGATGTATTTTGTAATACGAAAATATCAGGAGGTGCTGAATGAGTAAGGTATTGATCATTGAAGATGAGGTGGCGATCGCAGAATTAGAGCGGGATTATCTGGAGCTGAGCGGCTTTGACGTGGAGACGGAGAACGACGGTCTTGTCGGTCTAAAGCGCGCGCTTTCCGAGGACTTTGACATGTTTATTCTCGATCTGATGCTTCCGGGGGTGGACGGCTTTGAAATCTGCCGCCAGATACGGGAGGAGAAAAATACGCCGATTTTAATGGTATCTGCGAAAAAGGATGATATTGATAAGATACGCGGTCTTGGTCTTGGAGCGGACGATTATATCACGAAGCCGTTCTCGCCGAGTGAGCTGGTGGCGCGCGTCAAGGCGCACCTTGCCCGCTATGAGCGTCTGATCGGCAGCAATTCCCCGGAGAATGAGGTGATTGAAATACGCGGCATCCGTATTGATAAGACGGCGAGACGCGTCTGGGTAAACGGTGAGGAGCGGCAGTTTACAACAAAGGAATTTGATCTTTTGACGTTCCTTGCGGAGAATCCGAATCATGTATTTACGAAGGAGGAGCTGTTCCGCGAGATATGGGATATGGAATCGATCGGGGATATTGCGACTGTCACGGTGCATATCAAAAAGATCCGTGAAAAAATCGAGATGAATACAAATAAGCCGCAGTATATCGAGACAATCTGGGGCGTGGGCTACCGGTTTAAGCTGTAGATGCGGATGTTTGTATTTGACATAAGAGTGGCTTGCGGAGCGTGTTGCTCGTTGTTTTTTCATGGCTTGACAGTTTCCGCAAATTATATTATCATCAAGAAAATACAAAAAGGCTGTGAAAAGAGATAGTAGATGCTGTGAATATTACAGAGAGAAGCCGTTTGGTGGAAGGCTTTATAGGAGCAGTGTGGAACCGGTCTTGGAGCTGTGCACCGACTATGAGGGGTTTCTCATACAGGCTGCACTGGGATGCGCCCATTACAGCGCGGGAGTATTTGGCGCGGATGGCGCGGGATACTCGCGGAGGTTTCTGTCGCAAGGCAGGAATGAAGAAAGGTGGTAACACGAAGTGATAAGCTCTCGTCCTTATAAGACAAAGGAAGGAGGGCTTTTTTTATTGTCTCAGATGATGTATGAGGATGATGCGCTTCTTGTCTGTATCAAGGAGGCGGGCATCGCCACACAGACGAGAAGTATCGGACAGCGTGATATGGAGAGTATGCTGCGTACCTACCGTATGCAAAAGGGCGAGCCGTCCTATATCGGCGTTGTGCACCGTCTGGATCAGCCGGTGTCCGGCGTTATGGTATTTGCAAAGACAAAGAAGGCAGCGGCTGCGCTGAGCCGCCAGATTGCGGCAGCGGCTGCGGATAAGTATTATTATGCGGTAACTGACGGTCTGCCGCAAAGGAAATCGGGAAGGCTGGAGAATTATCTGCTGCGCGATGGGAAAACAAACCTCTCGCGTGTCGTTTCCGCAACGACTGCCGGCGCGAAAAGGGCGGAGCTTTTTTATGAAACGCTTGCGCAGAAGAATGACAGGGCTCTGCTGCGGATCAAGCTTTGCACAGGGCGGCATCACCAGATCCGTGTACAGCTTGCGCACGCGGGATGCCCGATTGTCGGCGATCAGAAATATAATTTTAAAGAACATATGAAGCAGACGAAGGGAGCGTTGATGCTGTGCTCTTATAAGCTTGCGTTTACGCATCCTTTCACAAAAAAGAAGCTGGTATTTGAAATCGAAAATCCATTTTCTATATAAAAAAGAAGGAGATATGCTATGGCAAAGGACAACAAAAAATTAGTGGAAGCAATTACCTCGATGGAGGAGGATTTCGCGCAATGGTACACCGATGTGGTGAAAAAGGCGGAGCTTATTGACTATTCCTCCGTGAAGGGCTGCATGATCATCAAGCCGGCAGGCTATGCGATCTGGGAGAATATTCAAAAAGAGCTTGACCGCAGATTTAAGGAGGCGGGCGTGGAGAACGTTTATATGCCGATGTTTATCCCGGAGAGTCTCCTGCAAAAGGAGAAGGATCATGTCGAGGGCTTTGCGCCGGAGGTTGCATGGGTAACGCACGGCGGTTTAAACGAGCTGCAGGAGCGTCTGTGCGTCAGACCGACCTCGGAAACCTTATTCTGTGATTTTTATAAGAATGAGATACAGTCTTACCGTGATCTGCCAAAGGTGTACAATCAGTGGTGTTCGGTTGTGCGCTGGGAGAAGGAGACAAGACCGTTTCTCCGTTCCAGAGAGTTTCTCTGGCAGGAAGGGCATACGGCTCACGCGACGGCAGACGAGGCAGAGGAGCGTACCGTGCAGATGTTAAATCTCTATGCGGATTTCTGCGAGGAGGTTTTGGCGATGCCGGTGATCCGCGGACGAAAGACGGAAAAAGAGAAGTTTGCGGGGGCGGAGGCGACTTATACGATCGAAGCGCTGATGCATGACGGAAAGGCATTGCAGTCGGGAACGAGCCATAATTTCGGCGACGGCTTTGCAAAAGCATTTGGCATCCAGTATACGGACAAGGAGAATCGGCTTGCGTATGTGCATCAGACCTCGTGGGGAATGTCGACGCGCCTGATTGGTGCGATCATTATGGCGCATGGCGATGATTCTGGTCTTGTGCTGCCGCCGAGGATTGCTCCGGTTCAGGCAATGGTGATTCCGATCCAGCAGCATAAGGAGGGCGTGCTTGCGAAGGCGCAGGAGGTCTGCGCGGCGATCGGAGCAGTCTGCCGTGCAAAATTAGATGATTCGGAAAAGAGTCCCGGATGGAAGTTTTCGGAGCAGGAGATGCGTGGTATTCCGGTTCGCGTGGAATTAGGGCCAAAGGATATTGCGGCAGGCAAATGTATCGTTGTCCGCAGAGATACGAGGGAGAAGCTTGAGCTTGGATTAGACGAGCTGGAGGCTAGGCTGCCGGAGCTTTTGGAAACGATCCAAAGGGATATGTTTGAGCGGGCAAAGGCGCATCGGGACGCGCATATCTGGGATGCGCACAGCTATGAGGAATTAAAAGAAACTGCTGCAAATAAGCCGGGCTTCATCCGCGGCATGTGGTGCGGAGAGCAGTCATGTGAAGATAAGATCAAGGAGGAGCTTGCAGTGACCTCACGCTGTATGCCGTTTTCCGATCAGGAGCACATTGCAGATACCTGTGTCTGCTGTGGCAGACCGGCACATAAGCTGGTATACTGGGGCAAGGCATATTAGAAAGCAGGAAGATTTGAGGAAGATAGCGGATATGAAGATTGTGCTGCCCGAAAAAGTAAATAAGATCATAACGACGCTGGAGGCACATGGCTATGAAGCATACGCAGTCGGCGGGTGCGTGCGCGATTCGCTGCTTGGGCGGACGCCGCAGGATTGGGATATTACGACCTCTGCAAAACCGGAGCAGGTAAAGCAGCTCTTTTCCTATACGGTCGACACCGGCATCGCGCACGGAACGGTAACGGTAATGCTGGGACGCGAGGGATTTGAGGTGACGACCTATCGGATCGACGGTGAGTATGAGGACGCAAGACATCCCAAGGAGGTGCAGTTTACGGCAGACCTGCGTGAGGATTTAAGGCGGCGTGATTTTACGATCAATGCGATGGCGTATAATGAAACGGCGGGGCTGGTCGATGCATTTGATGGAATGGGCGACCTAAAACGCGGTGTGATCCGCTGTGTCGGGAAAGCTGCGGAGCGCTTTTCCGAGGATGCGCTGCGGATGCTGCGCGCCGTGCGTTTTGCCGCGCAGCTTGGCTTTGTCATTGAGGAGGAGACAAAGGCTGCGATCAGACAGCTTGCGCCTTCGCTTGCAAGGGTAAGTGCGGAGCGCATTCAGGCAGAGCTTGTCAAGCTTTTGGTCTCTGCGCATCCCAAGGAGCTGCGCACAGCCTATGAGACAGGGCTCACCGCTGTTTTTTTGCCGGAGCTTGACGGGATGATGGTCTGCGGGCAGCACCATCCGCATCATTGTTATTCTGTAGGTGATCATACGATAGAGGCGCTTGGTAATGTTGAAGCCGATCGGGTGCTTCGTCTCGCCGTGCTGCTTCATGATGTGGCAAAGCCGCTTTGCAGGACAACCGATGAGAATGGCATTGATCATTTCTACGGACATCCGGCGAAGGGCGCGCAGCTGGCAAGAGGGATATTACGCAGACTTAAGTTTGATAATGCTACGACAGATGCGGTATGCAGGCTGATCGCATGGCATGACGACCGTCCGGCGCTCTCTGAGAGAAGTGTGCGGCGCGCCGTGCATCGCATCGGCACGGAGCAGTACCCGGCGATTTTCGCCGTAAAGCGTGCGGATATTTTGGCGCAGAGTGATTACAGGCGCGAGGAAAAGCTTGCCTATGTGGCGGAATATGAGCGGATTTATGAGGAGATCAGGAGGAAGCAGCAGTGTCTTACGATCAGGGATCTTGCAGTCGGCGGGCGTGAGCTGATCGCGGCAGGGATGAAGCCGGGCAGAGAAATTGGCGAAGCGTTGGAGCGTCTGTTGGATCTTGTGCTTGATGATCCGTCCTGCAATACAAAGGAACGGCTTTTGGCAGAGGCAGAGAAAATGATCCAATAAATTGCGGCGGGTGCTGTCATGATTTTTTGCCCCCTCACATATGATGAATAGACACGGTAGAATAGCCGTAGCTGAAAGCATATGGAGGGGTTTTTGTGTATAATCGGCCGGAAGAGGTATTAGAAAAATATGAACTGGAAGTAAGCGGGATTGCAAGAGGACGGGAAAGCTATATTTGTGCGACAGACAGAGGGCAGAAGCTGCTGAAGGAATATCGCGGGTCTGTGGAGCGCGCCGGATTTCTGCGGGAGATTCTGGCGTATCTGCAGGAGGGCGGCGTCTGTGTGGAGACGGTCAACCTTACAAGGGAGGGACTGCCGATCGCCGTTATGGAGGACGAGACAAAATATATCCTGTATGACTTATGGGAGGGCGCGGAGTGCGATACGAAGCGGAGGGAGGAAATGATCGCCGCAGTCGAGCTTCTGGCGAGGCTTCACAATGTGTCGTCCTGCTACAGCGGGGATATTCCGGAATTTGTAAAGGGAGATCAGAGCGCTCTTTTGCGTCTTTATGAAAAGCATAACCGTGAGCTGAACAAGGTGCGCAATTACATACGCGACAAAAAGAAGAAAAATGAGTTTGAAATGCTGTTCGCTGGAAAATATGAGCGCTATCGAAAGAAGGCGGAGGCTGTCACAAAGGAGCTTGGCGCGATGCGCCCGGATGCGGACATGATTGGCTTTTGTCACGGAGATTACAACCAGCATAACGTTATTTTTTCGGGAAAAAGGATGGCGGTGGTCCGTTTTGAAAGCTTTGCTTATCAGATCCGCGTGAGCGACCTCGCCAATTTTCTGCGTAAGATGATGGAGAAGCACAACTGGAACACCGGGCTTGGCATGGATTTTATTCGAGCCTACGACAGGGTGCGCAAGCTTTCGGCAGCGGAGCTGCGCTATCTCTATCTTTATATGGCATATCCCGAAAAATTCTGGAAGATTGCAAACCGTTATTATAATGCGCATAAGGCGTGGATTTCAGGACGCAATATAGAGAAGCTGGAGAAGTTCATTGCGCAGGAAAATGAGCGGGAACAATTCCTGGAGATGTTGTCTCATTTTACGGCATGAGTTATACTGGAAAAGAGAACGTAGGAAAGCGGATGCACAGAGGAAAGGATGAATACAGGTGAAGAAAAAGAACAGAAGGATACTTTTTGCGCTGGGACTGATTTGCGCGGCGCTTTTTTTTACAGCATGTACAAATGAGCAGAGCAGCTTTGCGACCGGACAATATTATCATCCCACGCAGGGGACGGAGGCCGTGACGGAGCCTTTGGAGGAAACGACGGAGCAGGCACAGGAGGCGCAGGAGACGGTAAGCGGCGATCTGTTTTTGATCACAAAAAACGATATGCAGGAGGAATGCATCATTCTGGAGCAGCTTGCTTCGGGAAAGCAGTATATGTACTACTATTCTGTGACGACGCAGTTTTTGGATAAATACGGAAACCGTGCCGCAGTCTCTGAATTTACGCCGGGGCGTGTGATGACAGTCGGAAAAAAGGATATTGACGGACGTCTGATGCAGGCGCAGCTTTCAGATGCAGTCTGGGAATATCCGGACGTTACGCGCTATGCGATCGACGAGGAGCGCAGGGTGTTTACGATTGCGGATACCAACTATTCCTATGACGAGGGTCTGTTCATTTATTCGGATGGGCATACGCTGCGGATGTCGGATCTGACCGGAAATGATACGCTTGACGTTGTAGGGATCGGAAAAAAGATCTTATCTGTCTCGGTAGCGACGGGGCACGGAGCGCTGCAGCTAGAGAATACCTCGCTTTTTGACGGAAGCTTCATACAGGTTGGGAATAAGATATTTTCAGAGATCACACCGGAGATGAAGCTTGAGGTGCCGGAGGGCGTTTACACAGTCGCAGTCGCAAATAAAGGCTATGGCGGAAGTACCGAGGTTGAGATCAGGCGCGGGCAGACAACGGTGCTTGATCTGGAACAGCTAAAGGGAGAGGGACCAAAGAAAGGAAATATTTTGTTCGCGGTGGATGTGGCGGATGCAGTTCTTAAGATTGACGGGGAGACGGTCGATTACAGTAAGCCGGTGCCGGTTGAGTATGGCGTTCATACCTTAACGGTGACAGCTGATTCCTATGACCCGTATGTAAAGAAGCTGTTTGTAAATTCGCCGGAGGCAACGATCGTCATCGGACTTTCCTCAGACGGCGAGGGGGTATCCGGTACGGATGCAACACAAAATAATGCGAACGGTGAGACAGCGCCTGATACAGAAAATGGCACGGCAGGCGGGAATGGGCAGGCGGGAAGTCTTGCCGGAGGTCTCGCGGGCAGCCATTCTTCGGGAACGGGCAGCAGTCCAAGTGATCAGAACGGGCAAAGCAGCCAAAACAGCCAAAGCAGCCAAAGCGGGCAGGGCGCAGTAAGCGATGCGGAATTAGACGCTATTGTAAATAGTATTCTTGGCGAGGAGAGCAACAGCTCAAAGACGGATTACCTTTCGACACTGACAGAGCTCCTCTCTGCATTAACAGAGGCAAAGTAGACCGCGTAATGTCTTAAAATGCTTTAAAAATGGGGATTTTCCTTGACAAACGTGATAAAAGCAAGTATAAATAGTAATAGATATTTTGAGAGTGCAAAATATCAGCTATTATTTATTATGCAAACCCAGAGGAGGAACTTTTATCATGAACAAAGCAGAGTTGGTTGCGGCAATGGCTGAGAGAACAGAATTAAGCAAGAAGGACGCAGAGGCGGCATTGAAGGCTTTTACGGACGTCGTTGCAGAGGAGTTGAAGAAGGGTGAGAAGATTCAGTTAGTTGGATTCGGAACCTTTGAGGTATCTGAGAGAGCAGCCAGAACAGGAAGAAATCCGCAGACTGGTAAGGAGATGCCAATCCCGGCTTCCAAGTCTCCGAAGTTTAAGGCAGGAAAGGCTTTAAAGGATCTGGTAAACGCTTAGGCAATATTGAGCATAGAACAGGTGGGTTTCGTTTGTCGGAATCCACTTTTTGCAAATCACGGGTGACGTGTTTGAAGCGGCATCCGCTGCCGGCACAAAGGCAGGGGGGAGAGGAACGCATCGGCTGCTTGGCGGAGGGCTTAGGAAAGGAAATGCAGATGAGACTTGATAAATTTTTAAAGGTATCGCGCCTGATCAAGCGCCGTACGGTCGCAAACGAGGCGTGTGACGCGGGACGTGTGTCTGTCAATGGTAAGCCGGCAAAGGCGTCTGCGACTGTTAAGGTTGGAGATGTCATTGAGATCGGTTTTGGGACAAAAACAGTCAAGGTGCGCGTGCTGGCGCTTTTGGATACGACAAAGAAAGAAGAAGCGAAGGATTTATTTGAATATCTGGCATAAAAGGAAATACCTCCCATATATTATAGTGAGCGGAGGTATTTTTTTATGGAAGAAAGAGGAAGCGGTGCGGCAAAATCGCATAAGGTATTGATTTCCAACAGAAAGAGCGGAGCATTCAGCGGAGTTGTGGATGTGCTGTCCTTTGATGTGGGGGAGATTCTGTTAGAGACAGAGCTTGGAATGCTTTTGATCAAGGGTCATGATCTTCATGTAAATCGTCTGAGTCTGGAAAAAGGGGAGATAGATATTGAAGGACGCATAGATTCCCTTACATATTCTGAGGTAAAGAGCGTCGGCAAGCATGCGGAATCTTTGCTGGGAAGGCTGTTTAAGTAGATGGCGGTAAGTGAAACGATCGGGCATGAAGCGCTGCTGTTTGGAATTTCGATTCTGGTCGGCGCCGGGTTATTTCTTTTTTACGATAGTCTGCGTATTTTTCGCAGAATCCTGCCGCATGGGAATTTTGCGATCGGCGTTGAAGATTTTTTCTACTGGCTGGTGTGCACGGGCACGGTTTTTGCCATGCTTTACCAGGAAAACGACGGCAGGGTGCGCGGGTTTGCGCTGCTTGGTCTTGGAATCGGTATGCTGCTTTATTACCTGCTGCTGAGCCGTTATATTATTTCCATTCATGTGCTGGTGCTGAAAAAGGCGCTGTGGTTTTTGCAGAAGGTATTTGGAAGATTGTTCGGACCCGGACTGCGTGCAGGGAAAAAAGGCGGACAATTTTTGAAAAAGGAATTGAAAAAGCTGTTAAGAGCGGTTAGAATAGGTTTATGTAAACGATGAGCGGAATGAGGAAACAGATATGGCGGCAGGAAAGAGGACAAGAAAAGATAGCAACCGGACAGGGAAAATGTGGATCAGCTTGATTTTGGCGGCGTTTGTTGTCGTCATGTCTGTTCAGATCGTGCGGATTTACCGGAAGGATCAGGAATATGCGAGGCAGCAGACAAAGCTTGAGCAGCAGCTTGAGGAGGAGCTTGCAAGGCAGAAGGAGCTTGAGGAATATGAGACTTATACGCAGTCCAATGAGTATATTGAGGATGTTGCTAAGAGCAAGCTTGGACTGACTTATGAGAATGAGATTATCTTCAAGGAAGAATAGAGGGGGAATCCGGTCGGGGATTCCTCCCTTTTCACTTTATAGGGGAAATGAATTTCTTAAAAAGCATCAGCATCTTCAAACTCCCTGAAATAGACAAGCGAATAGAAATTTTGGCGAAAAGTTTTCTAAAATCGTTCCATCCTTTGACAAAGATTTTTGTGGACAAAACCTATAATCTAAGGCGTTCGCCGCGAGGCGGAACGCTAGAAGGAAGGAAAGAAGGAGCGATGAAAAAAACAGGACTCAGACAAATGATACTCTGCATGGCGGGAGGCGCTATGTGCAGTTTAAATGTGATGGGATGTTACCCTTTGGTGCCGGCGTACTTTGCGGCTCTCTATCTGGAGCAGGTGAGCGCGCCGATGCTTCTGGGGATGATGTACATAGGAATTTTTCTGTTTATGCCGCTGACTGCGGGTGTGAAATATGCGATGGTGCTTTTGGTGGTGTTGGGAGCGATCCGCCTGATCGAATGGGCAAATGACGGGTGTCCCGCATTTATGGCGGCGTTTTTGTCTGCCGCCGCAACGGTCATTATTTCTTTTGCAGGAGGACTGTTAGAATGGAAAAACCAGCCGGAAATGGCGGCGGTCATACTGGAGGGCGTTTTTATTTGCGGCGCAGTCATTCTGCTTGGGCGTGCGATGCATCTTGTGCTGAACTGGCGTTTTGAGCCGCGGGAGACAGAAAAGAAGGAGCGCGGCAACGAGGAGCGGCTGCGCGGTTATGCAGAGTCGTTTCAGGGCTTATCGCAGGTTTTTTATACGATGAGCAATCGGAAGGAGGCGTATGACGCAGGGGAGCTTGGACAGATCCAAAATGAGCTGACCGGAAAAATCTGCGCGAATTGTGATTCGTGCGCGCTGTGCTGGGAGAGAGATTCCGCTCCGCTTTATACAGTGCTCTCCGGCATGATCACGAATATCTGGAACGGCGGGATCAGGGAGGATGAGGCGGCGGAGCAGTTAAAGCCATATTGCGTGAAAAGCAGGGATATGGTGGAGGAAGCCGTGCGTGTGTTTGAGCGTGTGCATTTAAACCGTGCGTGGTACAACCGCCTGTTGGAAAACCGTCAGGTGATCGCGGAGCAGCTTGACGCAATGGCATATATTATGCAGGACTGCGCCAAAGAGGAGCGCGTGCTGGATGCGCAGGAAAAATATGCGCTTGCAGAAATCCGCTATCGGGCAAAGGAGCAGGGAATCGTCGTGGAGGAGCTTCATCTGATCGAGGGCGTCAATGGGCGAAGAAAGCTGGAGCTTACTGTAAGGAGCCGCAGAGGCGGCTGCATCGGGGTAAAGACGCTTCTTGCGGCGAGCGGCAATGTGCTCGGCTGCAGACTTCGGGCGTCCTCCGATGCAAAGACTTTTATCTCGAAGGAGCCGGCATCCTTCACCTTTTATGAGGATACGCATTTTCGGAGTGTGCAGGGAATCGCACGGCAGAAAAAGGACGGCGCGCAAATTTCGGGAGACAATTTTTCGTTTTTGGAATTGGAGAGCGGTGCGACGGTGCTTGGGCTTTCGGACGGAATGGGTTCCGGCAGCACGGCATGCAAGGAGAGTGAGCTGGTGCTTGATCTGGTAGAACGATTTCTGGAGGCAGGATTTTCGGTGGAAACGGCAATCCGTATGATGAATTCGGCGATGGTGATGAAGGGAGAGAATGATCTCTATTCTACGGTCGATCTGTGCCGTCTGGATCTTTACAGCGGAATGGCAGATTTTTATAAGATCGGAGCAGCGACAACCTTTATCAAAAGGGGCGATTGCGTGGAGTGCATCACATCGGCGAATCTGCCGGTGGGCGCAAGGACACAGATTGAAATTGCAGAGAGCCAAAGACAACTGCAAAACGGCGATTTTGTTGTCATGATGACCGATGGTGTGCTAGAATATCTGCATGTGCCAAAGCCGGAGGAGACGATGCAGGAAATTATTGAAAGCATTCAGACCAATAATCCGGGGATTCTTGCAAAGAAAATCATGGAGCGGGTGATGCTGTTTACGGGCGGCAGGGTTTCGGATGATATGACGGTGCTTGCCTCCTGTATCTGGGAGAAGGCATAGGAGGAGCAAGAACATCGCAGAGGCAGAGACGGAGTATACGATGAAAGAGAAGATATTTGCGTGGATCGAAGAACAGAAGCTGATACGGCAGGGAGATGTTGTGCTGGCGGGTGTATCCGGCGGGGCAGATTCCGTGTGTCTGCTACTGCTTTTGCTGGAATACCAGAAAAGATGTGACTTTTCACTGGAGGCAGTGCATATCGAGCATGGAATCCGTGGGAAGGCGAGCAGGGAGGACGCAAAATTTACGGAGGAATTCTGCAGAGAGCATGGCGTTGTCTGCAAAACCTATGCGGTCGATGTGCCGGCGTATGCGAGGGAGCGTCGTATGGGGCTTGAGGAGGCGGCGCGCAGACTGCGGTATGAATGCTTTGCGCTTGCCGCGGGAGAGCATACGGGAACAGACAAAAAGCTTGCGCTTGCGCACCATGCGGATGATAATGCAGAGACACTGCTTCTTTGGCTTGCGCGCGGCAGCGGTGTACGGGGGCTTGGCGGTATCCGTGCAAGCAGAGAGGCAGAGGGAGATCTGACGCTGATCCGTCCGCTGCTTTGTGTGACGCGGGGGGAGATTGAGCAGTATCTGGCTAAGCAGCATACAGAATTTCGGGTTGACGAGACAAATGCGGATACCGCATACAGCAGAAATTGCATCCGTCATGAGATATTGCCGCAGCTTGCGAAGGTCAACAGGAAGGCTTCTGTGCATCTGGCGCAGGCAGCCATGCAGCTTGCCGGACTTTCGGATTATTTGGAGAAGGAAGCAGCGCGCGTCGAAAGAGAGACCTGCATATGGGGGGAAAGCGGCTGTGTGATCGGCTGCGCGCTGTTTGAAGATTATCCTGACGTTTTGCGTCAGACTGTTTTGCATCGCGCGATCGAGAAGGCAGCCGGCAGCAGCAGAAACATTGGAAGCGTGCATGTGAAGGCAGTCGAGAACCTGTGGGGACTGCAGATGGGGCGGCGGGCGTCGCTGCCGTATGGGCTTTTTGCGGAGCGGGTCTATGAGGGAGTCGTTCTTTCTCGTGAAAAAGCAAAGAGGCAGGAAGCGGCCGTGTTTCACATTGGATGCAGGAGCCTGGAGGAGCTCGCTGAAGGGGAATGGTATGTTTTAGAGCTCTCAGACGGCAGTCTGCGGATGCGTATCCGTCATTTTCAGGCGGAAATAGAGAAAATTCATAAAAAAACGTATACGAAACTACTTGATTATGATAAGATAAAAAACAGTATGCAATTTCGGAAGCGTGCAGCCGGCGATTATCTGACGATTGACGAGGAGGGGCATAAAAAAAAGCTCAAGGAATATTTTATCGATCAGAAGCTTGCGCGCAGCAGGCGTGACGGGATTTGGCTTTTGACAGAGGGAGCGCATGTCCTTTGGGTGGTCGGAGGGCGTATAAGCGCAGACTGCAGGATCGGTCCGAATACGACAAGGATTTTAGAAGTACAGATAAGCGGAGGAAGCTATTGTGAAGATCAGGAATATTCAGGTATATCTGACAGAGGAGCAGATTGGAAAAAGAATCAGGGAGCTGGGAGCTATGATCAGTGAGACGTACGGGGAGGAGCCGGTATGTCTGATTTGTATCTTGAAGGGATCGGTGTTTTTTACCTGTGAACTGGCAAAGCGCATTACCTCTCCGGTAGAGCTTGAATTTATGTCGGTTTCCAGCTATGGAGCAGGTACAACGTCGAGCGGCGTGGTGCGTATCGTACAGGATCTTGGAACGAGCATTGAGGGGAAAAACGTTGTAGTCATTGAGGATATCATTGATTCGGGAAGAACCTTAAGCTATTTATTGGAAAATTTGAAAACAAGAAATCCAAAGAGCTTAAGACTGTGCACGCTGCTGGATAAGCCGGAGCGCAGAGTGGTAGACGTGGCGGTGGATTATGTGGGGTTTGAGATACCGGATGAGTTTGTCGTCGGCTATGGACTTGATTATGATCAAAGGTATCGGAATCTGCCGTATATTGGATTTGTTGAGATAGAGGAATAAATAAAGGAGAAACAAATTGAATACAAAAAAGAATAGTTACAAAGGATTTGGCATTTATCTGCTGCTGATACTGGCGGTTGTAGGTATCTGGTACTGGATGGATGGGAACACCACGGTCAATGATTATACGCGTGCGGCGTTTGAGAAGGCGCTGGAGGACGGTGATGTCGCCGGGGTTACGATCGTTCCCAACCGCGGTGAGGTGCCGACCGGAAATATTTATATTACCTTTAAGGATGGTTCCGCAAATCAGCTGGCAGTCAATGACGTGCGTGAGCTTGAGGCCTATTTGCGCCAGCAGAAATTCACAAGCTATACCGTGGAAAACCCTCCGACGGAGAGCTGGCTTGTGTCGATGCTTCCGTATCTGATCATGTTTGCAACTGTTTTTATCTTTTTTATCATCATGAGCAATCAGACAGTTTCCAATTCCGGAGGAGGCGGAAGCGCGCGGATGATGAATTTCGGAAAAAGCCGTGCAAAGCTTATGACGGATGATCCGGCGAAGCGCATCACCTTTGCAAAGGTGGCGGGATTGCGCGAGGAAAAGGAGGAGCTGGAGGAAATCGTTGATTTTCTGCGTGCACCGGGAAAATATACGAAGCTTGGCGCAAGGATTCCAAAGGGCGTGCTTTTGGTGGGACCTCCCGGAACAGGAAAGACGCTGCTTGCAAAGGCGATTGCAGGCGAAGCGGGCGTTCCGTTCTTTAGCATTTCCGGTTCCGATTTCGTGGAGATGTTTGTCGGTGTCGGCGCGTCCCGCGTGAGGGATTTATTTGAGGAGGCGAAGAAGAACGCGCCTTGTATTGTTTTTATCGACGAGATTGATGCGGTGGCGAGACGGCGCGGCACCGGAATGGGCGGCGGTCATGATGAGCGCGAGCAGACCTTAAACCAGATGCTTGTCGAGATGGACGGCTTTGGCGTCAACGAGGGAATTATCGTGATGGCGGCGACAAACCGTGTGGATATTTTAGACCCTGCGATCATGCGTCCGGGACGTTTTGACCGTAAGGTGCATGTCGGACGCCCCGACGTAGGCGGAAGGGAAGAAATTCTTGCGGTTCACGCAAAAAATAAGCCGCTGGGCGATGACGTCGATCTAAAGCAGATTGCGCAGACAACGGCAGGATTTACCGGAGCGGATCTGGAGAACCTGCTCAATGAGGCGGCAATCGTTGCGGCAAAGGATGACCGCGCATTCATCGTGCAGGAGGATATTAAAAAGTCGTTTGTCAAGGTTGGAATCGGAGCAGAGAAAAAGAGCCGCATTATCTCGGACAAGGAAAAGCGCATTACTGCGTTCCACGAGGCGGGGCACGCAATCCTATTCCATGTGCTGCCGGATGTAGGTCCAGTGTATTCGGTATCTATTATTCCGACAGGCGCAGGAGCCGCCGGTTATACGATGCCGCTGCCGGAGCGTGACGATATGTTTCATACGAGAGGGAAGATGATACAGGATATTATCGTTTCACTCGGCGGACGCGTAGCGGAGGAGCTGGTGTTTGACGATATTACGACCGGAGCGTCGCAGGATATTAAGCAGGCGACGAGACTTGCTAAGGCAATGGTGACGAAGTACGGTATGTCAGACAATATTGGATTGATCTGTTATGACAATGATGATGATGAGGTATTTATCGGCAGAGACCTGGCACACACAAGAGGCTACGGCGAGAATGTGGCGACGGAGATCGATAAGGAGATCAAGCGTATTATCGATGAATGCTACGAAAAGGCAAGGGAGCTGATCACCATGCATCGTAAGGTACTGGATGCATGTGCGGAGCTTTTGCTGGAGAAGGAAAAGATCGGGCAAAAGGAGTTTGAAGCTTTGTTTGAGGGCTAAAGGTGCAAAGCGTCAGTCATATCGAGGGGAAATGCAGGTCTACAAAATGCACAAAAATAAATATGAAAAATTGTGAAGTTTGTGCACACTTAATTGGTATGACATGGTATTATAATACCTGTAAAAACCCCCAATACATTATATATAGTTTTTGCTATACCCCATAGTAAAAATACCTTCTCCTAAGAAGCAGCCAAGAAATTGGCTGCTTTTTACAAAGTTTTTTGCTTGCACAGGGAAGAAAGCTGTGCTATAATAAACAACTGTTAAGAGTTAATTTACAAATGGGCAGATTCCCGAGTGGCCAAAGGGGACAGACTGTAAATCTGCTGCAAATTGCTTCGGTGGTTCGAATCCACCTCTGCCCATTCTTTTAAGACCGACATTGTGTCGGTCTTTTTTTGTGCAGATTATTAAAAAATGAAATAAGGTATTGTTGGAAAATCTTAAAAAGAATGCGCATAAAGCATAAGTGATTATGCGGATAAAATAAAAAATATTGTCAGTCGCGGTGCGCACAGCGCGCAGTAGATTCACGCTCGATCAGTTTAGGACGCAGCAGCGTTTTGCTGATCGGGATGTGATGGATCAGGGAATTTAAAATATCGTAAGCACAACGGCCAAGCTCGTTGCGTTCCTGGCGGATTGTGGTAAGCGGCGGGTCAAAAGTGGCAGCAATGGATATGTCGTCAAAACCAACAACGCTGACGTCTTCCGGCACGCGGAATCCGCGCTTTGTACATTCGTCAATGACACCTTTGGCAATCAGGTCATTGCCGCAGACCACGGCAGTGGCACCGGCGGAAAGAAATCCGGGAACATGATATTTGGCACTGTCGGATACATAGTAGCCGTAAGCTGTCAGATCCTTCTGCACAGGAAGTGAAGCAGCAGCCATAGCACTTTCGAATGCCTCCTGCCGCTGGTCAGAAACCAGTGAGTATAAGGAACCGTTTAAGAATGCAATGTTTTTATGCCCGAGATTAACCAGATGATTTACTGCCATGGTGATGCCTTCGTAGCTGTCGGTTCCAAGATAGCAGACATTTGGATTTCCAGAGATGAAATTGTCCAAAAGCACAGTTGGCATGGTAGTGTTTTCCAGCTGCTTGATCCAGGAATCATGCAATGCAAGACCCATCAGAAAGGCTCCGCAATAGCCGTTTTTCAACAGAAAGGTATCGTATTTTTCCTCTTCCTGAAATGCCGGGGTGATGGGGAGAATATCAACATCCCATTTGCGGCGGAACGCATTCTGTTTGAAGCCGAGAACTATGTCATATCCGAATTCATCAATTGTTTCGTAATTCATGTTTTCTATGAAAATGCAAAGCTTGCGGTTTTCCACTTTCTTGGAACGCTTGGTGCTGTATCCCATCTCCACAGCGGTATCGAGAACCATCTGCCGCAGCTCATCACTTATGTCACTTGCGCCGTTTAAACCTTTGGAGACTGTGCTTACAGAAACTCCAAGACGATTGGCAATATCTTTGATTGTAGCCATATATTTTCTCCTGTGATTTCTTATGTTTAAATGATTATAAATCAGTTTGGGAAACTGTGCAATTCTTTCTCAAAAAAAGTTTCGAAAAAACAGAGCAATAATGTTGTGAATATATACAAAAACACGATATAAAATACGTGAAAAGTGGGGAAAATGGTGTCCGAAAACGCAAAATCGTTGACAAAATGACGTAGAGAAACTAAAATTAAGACAGATACGAAAAAACACGAAACAATCCGAAAAGATTTTTAGATGGTTTTTCCAATAATCCGAAGGAGAATTCGTGATTTAAAAGACGGGGTGAAGAATCTTGGAAGGACAGGAAGTAGCAAGAGGTTCCGGAATCCTTCTTGCAGTATCAAGCCTACCGTCAGAGTATGGTATTGGCACTCTGGGTGATGCAGCGTTCCATTTTGTGGATCTGCTGGTGGATCTGAAACAAAAGTACTGGCAGGTGCTTCCTGTCGGACCTACAAGTTTTGGGGACAGCCCATATCAGAGCTTGTCGGCATTTGCCGGAAATCCTTATCTGATTGATCTGGATCAGCTTGCCAGAGAAAAGCTTCTGACGCCGGAGGAAATCCGGAGCTATTACTGGGGAACACAGAAATCTGCCATTGATTATGCAGCACTCTTTGAAAACAGGACGCTGGTTCTGCAGAAAGCATTTGGCCGGTTTGACGAACACGAACCGGAATTTCAGCAGTTTGTAGAAGAAAACAGGGACTGGGTCGAAGATTATGGACTGTATATGGCACTGAAAGTATCCAATGGAAACCAGAATTGGCAGAGCTGGCCGGAAGATATTCAAAAAAAACAACCGGTTGCGCTTGCAAAGTGCCGAAAAGAGATGTATAATAACATCATGTTTTGGGTGTTTTGCCAATACAAGTTCTTCCAGCAGTGGGGAAAACTTAGGGAATATGCCAACAGCAAAGGAATCCAGCTGATCGGAGATGTACCATTTTATGTGGGAAAGGACAGCGTGGATACCTGGATGCATCCGGAACAGTTTTTACTGGATGAGAATGGCGAAGCTGCTTATGTGGCAGCTGCAATTCCGGATAAGTTTTCCGAAACAGGTCAGGTATGGGGAAACCCACTGTATAACTGGCCTCTCATGCAGGAGGATGGGTTTTCCTGGTGGAAACGAAGAATGCAGATCAGTACAAAGCTCTTTGATGTAATCCGGATGGATCATTTCATCGGGTTCGTCAAAAATTATATGGTTCCGAAAGATGCCACGGATGCTTCAGGCGGACGGTGGATGAAGGGACCGGGGCGCAAACTGACCGACGCTTTGAATTCCGTTTTAAATGGAACCACAGTGATCGCCGATGATTACGGCGGCAAGGCATTGATACCGGGAGTGAAAAAACTCCTTGCAAAGACAGGGTGGCTGGACACAAAAGTTTTGATGTTCGCATTTGATGGGGATCCGTCCAATGAACATCTGCCACATAATTATCCGGGAAGCCGCACCGTGGTATACGCGGGAACGCATGACAATGATACGATTGTAGGATATTTCAGGGACAAGACAGAATATGAACTGGCTTACCTGTATGAATACCTCAACATCAGCAGTCAGGAAGAAATCCCGGATGCACTGATCCGGTGTGCATATGCAAGTATTGCAGACATCGCGGTCATACAGATGCAGGATTTGTTGAAACTCGGGAACGAGGCAAGAATGAATGCACCGTCTACCGTGGGTTATAACTGGCGGTGGAGATTGAACAAAGAACAGCTCGCGGAAAGCCGCCGGGCGTGGATACGGAATCTTGCGGCGGTATACCGCAGATGACGCAGAAATTACGATATAGAGCGCAGAGGCGCTTTATATAGATACTTTTGAACTATCATTTTTAAAAAAGGAGAGGAAAACGATGAAAAAGAAAGTATTAGCAGCAATGCTTGTTGCAGCAATGACAGCTACAATGTTCGCTGGATGTGGCAGCAAGGATGAGGGAACAACAGGAACACAGGCAGCAAACAATGGAAGCACTTCCGAATCAGCAGAACCAGTTGATGTAAAACTTACTGTTATGGGACCTTCTGAAGATCAGGATGATGCACAGGGGGCATGGTTAAAGACAGAGTGTGAGGCATTTAACGAGGAACATCCGGAATGGAACATTACATTTGATTATGTAACATGTTCAGAGTCTGATGCAAAAGACACCGTATTACAGGATCCTGCAAGTGCAGCAGATGTATACATGTTTGCAAATGACCAGATTGCTGATCTGGTTGATGCCGGAGCATTAACAAAGCTTGGTGGAGATGCAGCAGAATATGTTAAGAGCTCCAACTCAGAAGCTATGGCAGCAACTGTTACATACAACGGAGATATTTATGGTGTTCCTTATACATCAAATACATGGTTTATGTATTATGATAAGAGAGTCTTCTCAGAAGATGATGTAAAGAGCCTTGATACAATGCTTGAAAAAGGAAAAGTTTCTTTCCCATTTGACAACGGCTGGTATCTTGCTTCCTTCTATGCAGCAAACGGATGTACAATCTTCGGAGATGGTACAGATGCATCTAAGGGATATGACTTCGGCGGAGACAACGCTGTAGCAGTAACAAAGTACATTGTTGACTTATTCAACAACAAGAATTTCGTAATGGACAATAACGATGGATCCCTTGGTCTTGCCGGATTAAAGGATGGATCTGTAAATGCTTACTTCAATGGTAACTGGAACTATGATGCAGTAGTTAAGAACCTTGGTGAGGAGAACGTTGGTGTTGCAGCCCTTCCTACAATCAACGTTGACGGAAAAGACTGCCAGCTGAAGGCATTCCTTGGTTCTAAGGCTATTGGTGTTAACCCGAACTGCAAGAATCAGGAAGTTGCTGTTAAGCTTGCTGCATACTTAGGAAGCGAAGACGCACAGTTAAAGCATTTTGAGTTAAGAAAGCAGGCTCCTGTTAATACAACCCTTGCTTCTAACGAAGAAGTTGCTAAGGATGCAGTTGCAGCAGCTATGGCAAACGTAGCAGCAAATTGCTCTATCGCTCAGCCAATCATTCCAATGCAGGCTTACTGGGATGCAGCTACACCATTCGGTGATGCATTCGTACATGGTGCTGAAGGACAGATCACAGCAGACAATGCTAAGGAAAAGACAGAAGCATTCAACGAGCAGTTAAACAGCTCACTTACAGAGTAATCTTTTTCCAAAAGAAAAAGACAGAGAAACAATTCCAAGGTTCTGGGGGACTCCCCGGAATCTTGGAATACATGAGTCTATAAATATGGCATAGAGCAACATGTGCCGGGAGGATAAGTATGA
>URJS01000005.1 GCA_900548205.1 uncultured Roseburia sp.
CATGCGAGTGCGCATCCTCACACGAAGTGTTTTTTTATGACATAGGATTGCAGAGCAATTTCCTATGTCATGAAAAAGAGTTTCGCAAGCGAAACTCTCCGCCTGCGGCGGGTCGCTTCAGCGTCATGATTCCATTCCGCCGCAGTGCGATCTCCCGGAGGGTTTTACTTTATAGGGAACTAAGTTTCCTATAAAGTAACAAAAACAGGGCTACCGCACATCCCCCTGCGATAACCCTATCTTATCATAAATTTGTTAGAATTTAAAGAATTTCACAAATACTTAAGGATTAGTTCCAGCCAATGAAACGCATATCAAGCGCATCAAACTCTCCTTCATAGAAGCTTACCGTAATAGAATTGTCATCTGTATCATAATACATATCACTGTGATTATACCACTGATAAACCTTATACTCCGGATCGTCATGCTTGTAATCCGGCTCCCCGTAAGCCTTCATAAAATCCTCTCCCATTGCGGAATGCGTCAGACCGTTTGGCAGAGAAAATGTCGTTCCATCCACGATGTCAGAGCCTTCAATATAAACCCCAAATACCATAGAGTCCTTCATCGCAAGCGCTCCCTCCATCTCATTTCCGATGTAAACCTCTCCGACCTCTGCACCGTTTGCGTCATAAAATGTAACGTCATCATATTCATCCTGATTCAGCACATACTCCTGATCGTCTGCCTCAATCGAAAATCCTGCGGCTGCAAATTCCGCATAAGTAAGCGGGAATGTGACCGTCACTCCATTCAGAGTGATCGTAGGATCTACAAAGCCTGTTCCAGGCGTTACCTCAACCGGCGGCTCCTGCTCCGGCACCGGGCTTTGTACATCGCCCGCAGAGTCATCGGCAAAATGGTCATCTGTATCATAATCATCCGTATAGTAGTCATCCGTATAATAATCGTCATAATAAGCGGAATTATATCCTTCCTCAAAGCCTTGCATAATCTGCTGCCCCAGACCGCCGACCGTCCATAAGAAAATTATATAAATAGTATAAAATACAGCAAAGCCAAATCCTATCCATAAGAAAATAGACGCCGTCTTTGATTTGGAACGGAACTCCTCCCATCTGCTCTCCTTATAGGCATTGTTTGCCTGCACAGTAAATACGCAGCCTAAAATTCCCATGATTATCGTAATGATATTGCAACCGCAGCAGCATAAAAACTCTAAAATTGAGAAGGTCAGCTTCATCCCAAAGTTATTCTTAAGCGGTCTACCCTTTTTATCAAGCGGAACCGGAGATGCCCCGTAAGACGGCTGACTGTATGCCGACTGTCCATAGCTCTGCTGCCCCGGCTGACTGTACGTTGACTGTCCATAGCTCTGCTGCCCCGGCTGACTGTACGCTGACTGTCCATACGCTGACTGCCCATAGCTTTGCTGTTCCGACTGTCCATACGCTGACTGCCCATAGCTTTGCTGTTCTGACTGTCCATACGCTGACTGCTGTGTCGGCTGGCTGTAATATGACTGCTGCGTCGGCTGGCTATAATACGACTGCTGCTCCTGCTGCTCTGCCACACCGTTTTCTTCCGTCTGCTCTGCCTCGCCGCTCTCCGTCTGTGGATTCTCTCCGTCTGCTCCGCAGGAGTTTTCCGGCTCTGTGTTCATCTCCTTATTTTCATCCATACTTTTACTCCTCCTTTTTCTCTGCGTGACCGCTTTGCCGCCACCTATCTGTTATATGATACAGCAGCCGGACCAAAAGTGTCACTCGTATACGTTCATCATAGCATAGCATTATTTTCCACACAAGTATTTCCGTTATTTTTATGCCGCTTTTCCTTTGCTTTTTGTGCACACTGACACAGCGTGCATACAGGCTTTCTCCCCGATACTATCCCACCTGTTTTACGATCAAAACAGTATCTCCCTTTGCAAGCTCCTTTTCCTGCCATCCGTTCGTCTCCAGAATATCACGGATTGTCGTATGGTTCTCCTTTGCAATATCCCAAAGCTCATCTCCCTCCTTTGCGATATAACCGATCAGCCCCGGACGGTTCTGCAGCTCCTCCATATCAAGCGCCGTCTCCTCAAGCTCCTCAATATTATTTACCTGCTGCTTTAGGATTGCAAGAAGCTCCAGATGCACGATCGCCTTGACCTCAATATGCTCCTGATCCAGCATGACCGCTGCAAGCTGCTCGATCCCACAGTCAAGCTCCAGTTCTAGCGGTTCTTCCATGTCCGGAATCTCGATCAGCTGTGAAAACGGATAAATCTCCCGCACAGTGCCGACAGGCATATTGTCATCCGTCGTAATATAGAGCAGCTCGACTACAATGCTTCCCTCTGCCTGTACGCCGTTCTCCACAAGCATTCTGCGCTCTAAGCTAACCTTCCCCTCACATGCGCAGATCTGCAGAATACGCTCCTGCGTCTCGGGAAGCTCAATCTGCTCGGCAATTCTGCTTTTTGCATAATTTTTCACCAGAAGCTTTTCTAAAATACGTTCTCTGTATACCGGCAAGAGCTTCTTTTTCAAAGAATAGACATCTGCCAAAAGCTCCAGCCGCTCCTCCTTCCAAACGCGTATGTCCACATGAAGTGCAAGCTCCAGCACGAGGATGCGCTCCTCCCCGTCATAATCCGGCTTCACCTCAAGCTCCATGGATACGGGCGTTACCTTCACCTTGCAGATGACGTCCTCCTCCTCTACCCCGCAGTCCGTCCCACACTCTAACGGCACTGTCGTCTCATACCACTGCAGACGCTCCGTCTCCTCCTCCTCGCTGTAGAGCACCGCGATCAGCACCTCCCCATCGAGCAGTACCTTCCCATCCTGTATACGGCTCTCCACATTGCGCAGCTCAATGCTCCTCCAGAGAATTTCCCGCACATTGGGCTTGCTTGACGGCAGCACAGTCTCACTTTTTTGCCTGCACACATCGCGGCTTGCTGCAAGAAGCGTCATTCCCTCTCTTGTCACCAGCTTCTGCTCGTACTCCCCTTCCGCCTGCGGTCTTGCTGTCAGCTCCTCGTCAAGCTCCTCCTCTGCACGTACGGAAAGAACTGCTACCGCACGGATGCTGAGCTTTCTGGAATTGATCACCCCGACCGTAAGGTCCTCGATCTCCCCCTCCGCAGCAATCTGGTCAGACTCCTTTACACCGTCAATATTTAACTTTTCCTGAAACGGAAGCTCTCCCTTCAGACAGCTGATCTTCCCATTGCCCTGCTCGCTGCGATAGAGCACCCGAAAGCCCAGACAGCCTTTTACCCACACAAAGCCAGCTCCCGCCTTCACCTCATCAAAGCGCAGCTCTCCCTTTTCCTTTAGTACCTTTACAATATCCGGGCGGTAATCCGGTACATTATAGTCATCATCCAGCGTAATCTGACTGACTGCTGAACCGATTTCCTGTTTTCTATGTATTTTTACTTTACAAAGTTCCAAAAAAATTCCCCCTTATCCGAAGCTTTTTCAACATCTTATTCGGATAAGAGGAAATTTATACATCAATTCCGGTATTCACTTAACAAAGCTTCATCCGTATATCTCTCGTAATAATGTCTGAATAACTAAAGGACAAAAGCTGCGGAGGATTCTGCTCCTGTTCATCATCGATCAATATCGTAAAGACACTGGGATATGCCTTTTGAATGACTCCTTCCTGAATATCCACCTTATTGCGTCCACGGTCGAGCTGAATCAACACCCTCCTGCCGCATTGCTGATGCACCGATGCGCGTACCCTGCTGATGTCTTGCTGCTGCATATCTCTACCTCCCGTTTTGTCTTTCCATATTACTCCGCTTTAGTTTAGCATTGCACTAAATTTTTGTCAAATAAAATATTTGATTTTCTTAAATAGAAAGAATATTCATTCAAATATAGTACTCTGCTCCTGATTTTTCATTTTTACAACAATATACGGATAGCTTGGACTCGCCGCTACATTTTCTCCCTTTCTCGGTCCGATAAGCTCCGTGTCGAATAAAACGGCGTTCGAGGTAAGGTAGCACGCCTTGATCCGGATGCTGTAGCCTCCGGTCGCCTGCTCTCCATAGCCGCGCACAATATAAAGGTCCTCCTCAAGCTCATAGGTCATTTTAAAATCCGCCGCCTTTTTCTCCTCGATCATCCCCAAGAGCTCCTCCGGTATCTGGTCCTCCTCCACAATCGAGTATTCAATATCCGCAACCTTCGTCCGGTTGGTCTCCTCCACACTGCATCCGCTTATCATACATCCCAAAAACACGGCGGCAAAAAGAAGCCAGCCCCTGCTCCGTTTTTCTCTCCGGTTCATTGACGCACCCCCAGTTTTGCTTCTATCCTCATTCTATGCGCCCTCCCCAAAAAATATGACACTTTTATTCTCCGGTTGCCTTTCCCTGCTTTTCCCTTTATAATGGTTCTGGTACAAATAAGTATATACATGTTAGGAAGGACTATTTATGCTTCGTTTTATTCTTGTTCTCTTATTTCTTACGCTCTATTTACTGATCGGAATCCCGATTCTCGGAATCGAATGGATCATCGCCAAATTTCATCCATATGCCGCAGAGATCAGCCAGCTTCGTATGGTGCAGTGGGCGTTTCGGATGATCCTTATCCTCTCAGGCACAAAGCTGACCGTCATCGGAGAGGAAAACGTCCCGACCGACCAGCCGGTCCTCTACATCGGAAATCACAAAAGCTTTTTTGACATCGTCATCACCTATGCGCGGTGTCCGCGTCTGACCGGCTACGTCTCCAAGGATTCCATGAAAAAAGTACCGCTGCTCTCCCTCTGGATGAAGCGACTGCACTGTCTGTTCTTAAACCGTGAGGATGTAAAGGAAGGGCTGAAGACAATCCTTGCCGGAATTGAGAATATAAAAAACGGGATTTCTATGTGCATCTTTCCGGAGGGCACAAGAAATGCGACGGACGAGCTGCTTCTGCCGTTTAAGGAGGGCAGCTTTAAGATGGCGGAAAAGACCGGCTGCCCGATCATTCCGATGGCGCTGACAAACTCTGCAGATATTTTTGAAAATCATCTGCCAAAAATAAAATCAACGCATGTGATCCTTCAATACGGAAAACCGATCTATCCAAACGAGCTTGATAAGGACACACGCAAAAAGCTTGGCAGCTATTGTCAGACGATCATCGGCGATATGCTGAAGGAACAGAGAAAGGAGCCGCACTAAAACCGCGCGGCTCCTTTCTCTGTTTCACTCTCACCCTTCACTCTTAATGTATACCCGTCCTTGCCTCTCCGCTTTGTCTCATACAAAGCCTCGTCGGCATATTTATAATATTCCTGAAATTCACAGCTCTCATTAGTCGCATAAATCCCGACACTGCAGGTGATCTTTACATGGATCCTGCTTTCCTGCTGGAGCTTTTCCCGAAAACGCTTCATGATCTGTGCGATGTTTTCATGCGGATGCTCAATCTTTTCCATAAAGACAACGAACTCATCGCCTCCGAGACGGTAAATAATATCCTCCGACCGGAACGTCATCTGAAGCAGCCATGAAAACTCCTTTAAGACCTCATCGCCAACCATATGACCCTCATTGTCATTGATCTGCTTAAAGTTATCAATGTCTAAGATCAGCATGATATTATAGGGATTCGGCCTTTGCTCCGCAAGCCTTGCACGCATCTCCTTCTGCCCTGCCCTCGTGTTCAAAACTCCGGTAAGGGCGTCTGTCTGCGCCTCCTGCTGAAGCAGCTCCTGCCGCTTCATTTCCATGTCGATGTCCTGTAAATACCCCATCGCACAGCGTTCATGGGTGCCGACCTCCCGATAATCAAAAATCGTAATACGATACCAGCGGAAATCATCCGGAAAACCTCTCCTTGCCCGAAACTCAAGCGTTACCTTATGCTCCCCCGACTTAAATTCCAAAAGCGCATTCTGTAATTCCGTCAGATCGCGTTCCTCTATGATCCCGTCTCTGCGAAGCCGCACAAAGAGCTCCTCCGCCTTAACAACAGGCGTCTCTCCAAGATCACGCGCCTTTAAGAATAGGACCTCGTCCGTTTTCAGATCGTACTGGAAAATGATCTGCATGGAAGCCTCCAGCACGCGCCTTAGCTTCTGTCTGCTCTTTTCCAGCTCCTCCTGCAAAAACCTCCGCTCGGAAATATCCTGGAGCACACAGCCGCAGCTGCCTTTCTCCGGCTGAAAGGTATAGACCATCAGGTGCTTTTTGATTTCCGGTCGGTATTTCTCAAAAACCTTATCCTCGCCGAAATAAGCTGTTTCGTAGCAGTAATTGAGCCAGCTTTTATCCGCCTCGCAAAAAAGCTCAAAATATTTCTTGCCGATCAGCTCTCCATAGCTTACCCCGTAAAGGCTCGCATATTTCTGGTTTGTGTAGGAATATACCATATCCTCGGGATTCCCCTGCTCGTCAAAGACGATCCGGATCACGCAGCAGGCAACCGGGAGATTATCAAGATAATACTTCTGTAAGCGTTCCTCCTCCATGGAAGCCCTCTGCCCCTCCACAATGTCGCTAACGTCCGTGCGCGAAAGCAGAATCGTTTTCTTTGTCTCATCCAGATAGCAAAACCTAAGCTTCTTATAAAACAGCTTTCCATTTTCCTGTATTGTGGCAAATAAAACAAACTCATCCTTATCACGCAGCTCATTTACCACATACGGTATCTCCATCTTCTGCGTCAGGACTGCCTCCTCCTCAGGGATGACATACGCATGGTTAAATTCATGAAACACCTTGCGGTAATCATCCGAATCCGTGGTCGGGAGAATCGCCGTCGTATGCTTCGACGGATAGAGCACAAAGGTCCCGTCATCCACATCAATATAGGACACAAAATCAAAGTCGGGATCGACCGCCTTTACAATGACAGAATTATGTCCCATATCCTGCATATCCCTGCTCGCCAGAAGCAGCGTGTCTCTATTAGACGTCTCCATGAAGATCTCATGCCACTCCATTGCTCCGTCCTCGCGGAACAGGCGCAGACTAAAGCGCTTTGGCGGCTTCTCTCCGTCAAGCACTGCGCGCAGATACTCTTTTGTCATAAACTGCTGCCACAGCTTCCTGTCAGACTTATGCACATATTTCTTAAAATACAGTTGCGACACCTCATCATAATCCAGCCATCTTCCGCACAATTTTTCCGTCATAGTATCATGATGCATGAATAATAAATTCCCCTTTGCATCATACTCCCATATCCCCGCACAAAAATTTTTCATGATCTTAAATGTCTGTATCATCTTCCCGCTCCCCTCTTTTGGGCATTTTTCTTTCGTTTCCTTCCCCTGCCTATGCCAGCAGCGCCTCTGTCACCGCTGTATATCCCATAAAATGCGAAGCCTTTACAAGAATCGTATCGCCGCCCGTTTTATATTCCAGCAGTGCCGCAATCAGCGATTCCTTATCACCAAACTCCAGCACCTGCGTCTTGGGACTGAGACGGCGCACCTCCTTCGCCAGCGCTGCCGAAAGCTCCCCGCTGCAAAAGAGCACATCAATTCCTTTTCCGGCAAAATGTCTGCCCACCATTGCATGAAGCTCCCTCTCCTGCGCCCCGAGTTCTCCCATGTCTCCAAGCACCGCGATCTTACGTCCCGGCGCCTTTGCCAAAACATCCAGCGACGCCTTCATCGAAACAGGATTTGCATTATAGCAGTCGTCAATCACCGTGATCCCGTCTTTTTTGATCAGATGGCTCCTTCCGCTGACCGTGCGCACCGCCGCAATTCCCTGCTTCATCTGCTCCGCCGAAAGCAGAAGCTCTCTGCCGACACAGACAGCAGCCAGCGCATTGTAAACGTTATGCTCTCCCGCAAGCGGAATCCTCACCGTAAACTGCTCCCTGCCCATGTGAATGACTGCCTCTGTCTCCTCAATTCCGATCGTATGTACCCCGGTTGCATAGACCTCTTTTTCTGCCAGAGACCGTTCACCTGTCTCGTCTGTAAATAAGGCAGCCTCCTTTTCCAGTCCGTAAAACATCACCGGCCTTCCGTTGACTGTCCGGATCTGTGCCAGCTTGTCATCATCGCCGTTTAAAACAACCGTTCCCTGCGGCGCTAAATGCGCAAAGCACTCTGTCTTTGCCTTTAAAATCCCGTCTCTTGTCTTTAAATTCTCCAAATGACAAAGACCGATATTGGTGATCACGCAAATATCCGGCTGCGCCATATCTGAAAGCCGGTCCATTTCTCCAAATTCGGAAATGCCCATCTCAAGCACTGCAACCTCGTGTTCCTTACGGATTTTAAAAATCGTCAGCGGCAGACCGATCTCATTATTTAAGTTCCCTTCCGTCTTGAGCACACGGTATTTTTGCTCCAGCACAGACGCGATCATTTCCTTGGTACTCGTCTTTCCGACACTTCCGGTAATACCCACAACCGGAATCCCAAGCACACGCCGGTAAAATTTTGCCAGCTGCTTCATTGCCGCCACGGCAGACTCCACCAGAATATAAGGTCCCGGCGCATCGGAAAGCACATGCTCCGACAAAGCCGCCAGCGCCCCCTTGGCAAAGACAGACGGAATAAAGTCATGTCCGTCCGCACGCGCGCCCTTGATCGGGATAAATAAAAATCCCGGCTCGACCAGACGGCTGTCGATCACAACGCCGCTCACCTCACAATCACGTTTCTCCTCCGTACCGATATACGTTCCTCCGCACACGCGCGCGATATTCTCCAGCGTCATTCCTTCCATAGACTTCACCTACCCCTCGTATTTGCGCAGAGAAAGCGCTATGATCTTCTCACAAAGCTCCTTGAAATCCATTCCGGCTGCCTGCGCCTCCTGCGGGAGCAGACTTGTCGGCGTCATACCGGGGAGCGTATTCGCCTCCAGACAGTACATATTCCCCGCTTCATCCAACAAAAAATCTGAGCGGGAATATACTTCCAGTCCTAATACCTCCGCTGTCTGCTTTGCATACTGCTGCATCTTTTCCGCCAATGCAGAAGAAAGCTCTGCCGGACAGGTCTCCACCGCGCTGCCCGCCTTATATTTATTCTTATAGTCATAAAAGCCCTGAACGGGCGCGATCTCGATCACAGGCAGCGCCTCGCCGTCAAGCACACCGACCGAAAACTCCCGTCCTGTGATAAGCTGCTCCACGATCAGTCTCTCCTCTATCTCAAACGCCGCCTCACATGCCGCTTCGTACTCCTGCTGCGAATGCACGATCTCAACGCCGATGCTTGAGCCGCCGCAGCACGGCTTTACAATACAGGGCAGCGTCAGCCCAAGCGCGTCAAGCACCCGCTCCTCCCCTTTTTTGATGCACGCTCCTTTGGGGGTCGGGATCCCATGCATCGAAAAAAGCTGCTTTGCCCTTCCCTTATCCATCGCCAACGCACTTCCCACATAACCGCTGCCTGTGTAACGGATGCCGAACAGATCAAACGTCGCCTGGATCCTTCCGTCCTCTCCGTTTGCTCCGTGAAGCCCCATAAACACAAGGTCTGCCATCCGGCACAATGCCAGAACATTCGGTCCAAAGAAACAATCCGACTGATCCTTCCGCTGTGCTTTGATCCGCGCAAGGTCCGGGGCTGTCTGGGAAATTTCCTCCGCCTTAACGCTTACCTCCTCTCCACGCTCAAAAATACCAAAAAGATCCTCCTCTTTATCGCTATATCCCATAAAAACATCAAGTACGATCACCTGATGTCCGTTTTCTCTCAACGCTCCTGCAACCATCTCACTGGTCTTAAACGACACGTCACGCTCCGTACTAAGACCTCCGGCTAATACAACAATTCTCATCGTAGCTGCTCTCCTTCAACAAAACTTTCTCTCGCTTTATCATATATCTTTTTCATTGCCGTGGCAAGAAAAAACCTTGTGAATTCCAAACAAACGCCCGCATGACACGCTCCTCCTGTTCTGGCACTTATCTGCCGTTTTTATAGACTAACTGCCTCCGCCATCTCTGCCAACCACAAAAACAGCTGTCTTGCAAGCAGCTCATCCCCCTTTATCATGCTTCCGTATCGGTAAATGTCATCTCTGACCTTATCCTGCTTTTCTAAATCCCCCAGCTCAAGAAAAATGTGCTTTAATAAGCTTATCCGCACATAATCCACCTCATAAACACACGCAATATGCTCCAGCAGCCCCCGGTTCTCCTGTATCATATGCAGCAGCAGCTTACTCTGCTCTAAGTTCCTTTTTCCTGCCTTATTCTTTTCATCTTTTGTATTTCTCATTTTTCTTTTCTGCCATGCGGGCCTCATGAAAACTACAATCATAATTATATGTCATTTATACTATATGCATATGCGCAATCCGTGCAGAAACAATGCGTAATGCAGTTTTGGCAGGACGCGCAGACCGTGTTTCCAAACAAAGAATCTCGCAGGCGAGATTCTCCGCCTGCGGCGGGTCGCATCAGCGACACAGTTCCATTCCGCCGCAGTGCGATCCCCCGGAGGGGTTTTGCTTTATAGGGGAGGAACTTTCCTATAAAGCAAAAAAAGGAGAGCACCCGCCCAACGAATCTAAATTCATTGGGCGGGCGCTCCCGCTTCTCATACGTCCCTGTCCTTAATCCTCCGGCTCGATCAGTCCGTAAGTATTTCCCTTTCTCTTATAGACGACGTTGACCTCCTCGGTCTCTGCATTAATAAACACAAAGAAATCATGGCCCAGCAGCTCCATCTGCACACAGGCATCCTCGGCATACATCGGCTTCATGGAAAATTTCTTACTTCTCGTAATCCGGATCTCCTCATCCTCCTGCGGCATCTGCTCTAAGAACTCCTGCTTAAATACGGCTGCAGCATTCTGGTGCTTGGTCACAAGCTTCGTCCGGTACTTCTTGAGCTGGCGCTCAATGACCTCCTCCACGAGATCGATCGATACATACATATCGCTGCTCACCTGCTCGGAGCGGACGTAATTCCCCTTCATCGGTATCGTAACCTCCGCCTTCTGTCTCTCCTTCTCCACGCTCAATGTCACATATACGTCTGTGTCCGGTGTAAAATACTTCTCAAGCTTTTGAAGCTTGTCCTCAACCGCTGCCTTAAGTCCGTCTGTCAACTCGATATTTCTTCCTGTAATCCTGATCCTCATGATGTCTGCCCCCTTGTGGTTTATTTGATACAGATATATCATGTCTTTATTATAACATATTTCCGCATTATATCAAGAAAATATATGCATTTTATATAAATTTTTCAGAATATTTAGAAATACTATGCGAGTGTCAGCGCAAGATAGCCCTGCTCTCCTGCAAACCAATCCTTCATCCCTTCCGGCAGCCACAGCATTCCCGGCATCTGCCCGTAGCGCACGCGGCTTGTCCCGCTCTCAGTCAGTAAAGCCGGAAGCTTCTCCTTTAACCTGTCCCGCGCAAGCGTTGTCTCGACGATCACCAGCGTATCGTCCTCTTTCTCATAGAGCAGCAGCTCCTCCTCCCCAGTTTCTTCCTGCAGCAGAAACGCTCCGCCGCCCGCTCTCTCGCAAAGCGCGATCGCATAAGCCACAGCCTGCTCATCCCACTGCACATATCCGTCACAGCGCAGCTTCCCGTCGCGAAGTCTGACATAATCTTTCACTGCCAGCGCCTTCATCGTACTCCCGCTCTCCTGCGCAGAGAGGGCTGTCATGGTGATGTGCTCCTGCTCTCTCGTATCAGGAAAGGCACGCAAAAAACCAAGACGCTCATAATAGCGCATCAGCTCCTCTCCTGCCGGAGCAAGCAAAAGCGGCTGTCCGTAGTGCTCTTTCGCAAAGCTTAAAATCCTTGCCGCATATCCCCGTCCCCGGTATTCGGGAAGCGTCGCCACCGCATAAACGTAGCGTGCGGCAGTCTCCTCCCCGTTATGCTCATAATTCACCGGTAAAAAGCTTGCCATCGAGACGATTTTTCCGTCCTCATGCAGTACCAGCATATTAGAATCTGTCATACGATTTTCCATATAAAAATCAATATACGACGCTTCATCTCCAAAGCAGACCTCCCAAAGCTCCTTGATCTGCTCACCTTCCTCCTCTTTCCTTGCATACACCACTTCGCTCTCTATGGCGTCATACTTCTCCAGTAAAATTTCTGGATAATAAGATAATTTTGCCTTGCGGAGCCCCAGATCTCCGGTGTCCTCCTCACGGTTCACATAAGCATAGCCCTCGCAGGCATGGAGGACAAACTGTTGATTGATCATCGGATAAGCTCCCTGCATGTCCGGAAACGCCTTTTCAAAATGTACGACAAACGTGTCGGAATTCAGCGGTTCTCCCATCGTAAATGCGACGATCTCTCCCTCTCTGCGGAGCACGCCTCCGATGAGTCCAAGCTCCTTTCGGTTGTCAAATGCCTCATGCAGCACCGAAACCTCTTTCTCCATCTCCTCATTCCACTTCTCTGAGCGCATTTTCATCCATGTGTAGGTCATTGTGCGGCACTCCTCCAGATTTTCATCCGACAACGGCTCATAACTCCAGTCACCGCCATCCTTAAAGCGCGCAATATGATTCCGCTTACCATGCAGCTTTTTTCCGGACAAGCTTGCCAGCTTCTCTCGCGCATAAATATAATCAAAATCATCCCTCTGCGGCTCGATCAGGAATTTTTCCGGAAACCACAGCGAAAGCTGCTCTGCATCCTCCTTAGAAAGCGGAGACATGTAAAGCTTCTGTCCGTCTTGTCTGCAGCGGCTAAGCAGCTCCTCGATCGCCCCGCGCTTATCTCCCGCACCAGCCGGATAGGAATAGCAGTATTTGTCTCCCTGCACAGAGCGAATGACAAGACAGCCGCAAAGCTGTCCAACCGCTACCCCATAAATCTTTCTCCAAATAAAATTATTCGCAAATGTATATTCGCAGGCATTCCGGTCGTCCTCGGCAAGCCTTTGGCTCATCCACTCCCGATCCTGCAGCGTAATCTCATGAAATTCCATATCTATTGTTTTACTCCTTTAATTTCTTAAGCATTGTATGATGTCATTATATGACATCGCTCTCCAAATATACTGTGACACAGTCACAATAGACCATGTCGCAGGATTCTCCGCAGTGTGATCCTGCGGAATTTTTCTCTGGAGAACGAAGTCCCCCAAATAGCAGAACAACGAGCGGCAAGCTTCGCTCGCCGCGCCGCGCATGATTGCGAAGCAATACTTCTGCTCATGCGGGTGCGCATCCCCCGGAGGGTTTTACTTTATATGAAACAAAGTTTCATAATAAAGCAAAAAACAAGGGCATACCAACAGCGGCTGCCCCTATCTCCCATGTCGGACCTTAGCCCTCCATCAGAAATTTGATGATCTTTTCCGTGTCCCCCGGCTCGTATGCCACAACCTCAAGCTCCGGAATCTCGACGTCTGATTTTAAAATACTGGTCAGTGAAACATACTGACACAGCTTTGATTTAAGATTCAGGCGATCCCCTTCTCCTGTCAAAAGCTCCACCTTTCCCTCACAGGAATCTACCACCTTAAAAAAGCCTTCTACATCCGTAATATTCTTGATCTTCATATTTATCCTCCATTCCGAAGCGATTTGACGCGCGGATGCGCGAGCCGCATTTTGGATCCGGCTCTGCGATTTGAATCTGCGACGCTTCAACACAAATTCACGCGTGCATCTTTTCCTTTTGTTTTCATAATTGTACCACTTTTTTCCTGAATTTCAAAACATTTTATAAAAATTTAAACATATGGACTGTTTCGCGCCATGTCCCGCGCCTCTCTCGGCGTGCAGCCATACCGCTCCTTAAACATCCGGTAAAACAGCTTTTGATTAAAAAATCCATGCTGCTCCAATATTTCCTGCACGCTCTTGTCCGTATGGAGCAGCTCCTGATAAATATGGTTAATACGCACCTGATTGACATATTGAATAAAAGAATTTCCTGTATTCTGCTTAAAAAAACGACAGAAATATTCCCGGTTAAGTCCCAGCTCGTCCGCCGCCTCCTGCAGCGTAAGCTCCTCTCGGTAATGCTGCTCCACATAATCGCAGATACGCTCCAAACGCTCCATATTCCCGATTTTTGCGGCTGTGGCAGACAGCGTCACCGGATTGGCAAAATGCTCCATAAGACAGGCAAGAATATTTAAGATCAGAGCGGTGCTCTTAAGCTGATACGTCTTTTGCCGGTCCACATAAAGAACCGTAAGCTCCTTTAAAAAAGAACACAGGCTGCTGTAGGGCTCCTCTTGCTCCTTCGTCAGCCGCTGTCCGACACAGAGGATCTCAAACGGCTCTGCCTCCCCCATATAACGGCGCAGCAGCTGCCTTGACACATGAATGCAGATTCCCATGGTCTGCGGCAGCTCATAAATAACCTCATGTACCTTTGCATAATCAATCACAATGGCGTCAAGAGGATTTAGCTCATAACGTCCGCCGTCCATATGCACTGTCGCATGTCCGTTTAGGATATAGAGAAGCTCAAGCTCCCTGTGCCAGTGAAACGGTGAATTATGCTTCATTGTCACAAAGCGGATGTCAAAGCCGACGTCCGGCTTTAAATTCACGTTCTCATAAGTTCTGCCCTCTTTTCCGGACATTTCCAAGCCCTCCCTGTATGTATTTTCTGTCAGCTTTAAGTGCAGTATAGCAGTCATTTCCGTGCTGCACAATATAAAAAGTCAATATCGCCCTATTTTTTACTAATATCCTATCTGGTTTTACGCACGCTTCTCCTGTATCATAATACCTGTCAGATGACAAAACCTAACGCAAACAAAAAAGAAAATTCTTAAGGAGGAAACGATCATGTTCAGAAAATTCAAGGCATATTTTATGGAACACATTGATGCGATCGCTGCAGGTATGGCTGCATTAAATGCAGGGGATTCCTGTCCATATATCAGAGACTAGAAGTCAAGATAGCAGCTGCTTATCATTCGTTGTACCAGAGATGACAGATAACATGCGGATCAGATACATCACGTTCCTCAGAAAGAATAAAATGGCAGCAACCGAAATCAGCTTCGGTTGCTGCCATTTTATTGACATAAGAGTGGCTCGCGAAACGTGTCGCTCGTTGTTTTTGCACAATGCAGATCCCGTATGATCTACTCCTCGACCGTAAATATTTCTTCAATAGAAACATCAAAGACCTTTGCGATATTCCATGCCAGCACCAGCGATGGATTATATCTTCCTTTTTCCAGATTTCCGATCGTCTCTCTGCGTACCCCAACCCGCTTCGCCAAGTCCTCCTGCTTCATATCATATTTTGCCCGATATTCTCTGATGCGGTTTTTAATCATACACAGCTCCCCTTTGTTCTCTCCACTCCAAAACAATGAGAGCAGCGGTAAAAGCAAAAATTGTAACCGCAAAGCTCAATCCAAATGACATCGGAACAGCTTTTACAGAACCATACTGGTACACACAGAAAAACATAAACGGTACTAGAGAGAGCATCTCCGCCATAAATGCAAACGTGGCAGCCTTTTGCAGATTAAAAATGACTGCCTTACGGTTCACACCTCTGCAATATTCACCGGCGTCAAAGTCTCCATCGCCGTCTCAAGACTCCGGGCAAGCGCATTTGCCGTATCCATCGCAGTAATACAGTACACGCCCGTCTCAATCGCATTCCTGCGGATCAAAAATCCGTCGCGCGACTTATCTCCGTTCCCCTGTGTCGGTGTATCAATGACAAGATCGATCTTGTGTCCCAGAATCAGATCCAGCACATTCGGCGATTCCTGCGAAATTTTATTGACGCGCAGTGCATCGACTCCGTGCTCCTTTAAATACTTCGCCGTACTTCTTGTCGCATATATCTTATAGCCGAGCGCCGCAAAACGCTTTGCAACCTCCACCGCCTCCGGCTTATCGGCATCCTTGACCGTCATGATCATCTGCTTATGCTTTGGCAGCGTCACTCCTGCACCAAGAAACGCCTTATAGAGCGCTTCGTTAAAGGTCTTTGCAATCCCCAGACACTCTCCGGTCGATTTCATTTCCGGTCCTAAGGAGATCTCCGCTCCGCGCAGCTTCTCAAACGAGAACACAGGCATCTTGATCGCAATGTAGTCTGCTGCGGGCGCAAGTCCCGGCTTACACCCAAGTCCGCGAATCGTATTTCCAAGAATCACCTTCGTCGCAAGGTCAACGATCGGAATCCCCGTCACCTTACTGATATACGGTACTGTACGGGAGGAACGCGGATTGACTTCAATCACATAAACCTCCTCATCCATTGCAATAAACTGGATATTGATCAGACCAACCACATGAAGCGCCTTTGCCAGACGCTTTGTGTACTCCACGATCGTTTCCTTCACATGCTCGCTGATCGTCGGCGCAGGATAGACAGAAATACTGTCACCCGAATGGACGCCTGTCCGCTCGATATGCTCCATAATCCCCGGAATCAAAATATCCTCGCCGTCGCAAACCGCGTCCACCTCGATCTCCTTCCCCTGCAAATACTTGTCAACAAGAATCGGATGATCCTGCGCGATCCGGTTGATAATTCCGATAAACTCCTCAATCTCCTCCTCATGAAAAGCAATCTTCATGCCCTGCCCGCCGAGCACATAAGACGGACGCACAAGTACCGGATAGCCAAGGCGATTTGCAACCTCCTTCGCCTCGTCTGCCGTAAATACCGTACCACCCGCCGCACGCGGGATCCCCGTCTCCTCAAGTATCCTGTCAAACAGCTCGCGATCCTCTGCCGCATCCACATCCTCCGCCTGCGTTCCGAGAATCGGGACGCCCATCTTCATCAGGCTCTCCGTCAGCTTGATCGCCGTCTGACCGCCAAACTGCACCACCGCGCCGTCCGGCTGTTCAAGCCTCACGATCGCCTCAACGTCCTCCGGTGTCAGCGGCTCAAAATACAGCTTATCTGCAATATCAAAGTCTGTAGAAACCGTCTCCGGGTTATTGTTTACGATCACAGTCTCCCAGCCCTCCTTTGCAAACGCCCAGGTACAGTGCACGGAGCAATAATCAAACTCAATTCCCTGTCCAATGCGGATGGGACCCGATCCTAAGACAAGCACCTTTTTTCTGTCTCCCGTCTCCTCCGCCTCGTTCTCGCTGCCAAACACCGAATAATAATAAGGCGTTGCCGCCGCAAATTCTGCCGCACAGGTATCTACCATCTTATAAGCCGCCACAATGCCATTCTCATAGCGCAGGTCGTGAATTTCCTCCTCGCTCCTTCCGGTCAGCTCCGCGATCACCTTATCCGGGAACTCGATGCGCTTTGCTTCCTTTAACAGCTCCGTCGTAAGCTCCTCCTGCTTTAACCGCCGCTCCATCTCCACAAGAATTGCCAGCTTGTCAATAAACCAGACATCAATTTTTGTGATCTCATGAATCTGCTCATAGGTGATACCCCGGCGCAGTGCCTCCGCGATCACCCAGATTCTGCGGTCATCCACCTTCTCTAACTGCTCCAGCAGCTCCTTTGTCGAAAGCGCTGAAAAATCATAGGAGAGCAGACTGTCCACATGCTGCTCCAGCGAGCGGATCGCCTTCATCAGCGCGCCCTCGAAATTATTGCAGATACTCATCACCTCTCCGGTCGCCTTCATCTGCGTTGTCAGTGTACGCTTCGCTGTCAAAAATTTATCAAACGGCAGACGCGGAATCTTTACGACGCAGTAATCCAGCATCGGCTCAAAGCTTGCATAGGTCTTTCCGGTAATCGCATTTTTGATCTCATCTAACGTGTAGCCAAGCGCAATTTTTGCCGCTACCTTCGCAATCGGGTATCCGGTCGCCTTTGACGCGAGCGCCGAGGAACGGGAAACACGCGGATTGACCTCTATCACGCAATATTCAAAGGAATCCGGCTTTAGCGCATACTGCACGTTGCAGCCGCCCGTGATATTTAACTCCGAAATGATATTGAGCGCAGACGTCCGCAGCATCTGATATTCCTTATCGCCAAGTGTCTGCGACGGAGCAACCACGATCGAGTCTCCGGTGTGTACGCCGACCGGATCGATATTTTCCATGTTACAAACCGTAATGCAGTTGCCGTTCGCATCCCGCATCACCTCATACTCAATTTCCTTCCAGCCTGCGATGCAGCGCTCCACAAGCACCTCGCCGACACGGCTTAGGCGCAGTCCGTTTGTCAAAATCTCCACAAACTCCGTCTCATCATGTGCGATGCCGCCGCCGCTCCCCCCAAGCGTAAACGCGGGACGAAGCACAACCGGATAGCCGATCGTATTTGTAAACTTAATGCCGTCCTGCACATTGCCCACAACGAGAGACGCCGCGCACGGCTCCCCGATCTTTTCCATTGTGTCCTTAAACGCCTGACGGTCCTCCGCCTTAAAAATCGTCTCCGCCGTCGTGCCGATCAGCTTCACGCCGTACTTCTCCAAAATCCCTTTTTCCGCAAGCTCCATGCCGAGATTTAATCCTGCCTGACCGCCGAGCGTTGGAAGCAGGGAATCCGGTCGTTCCTTCTCGATAATCTGTGTGATCACCGGTACCGTCAAAGGCTCAATATAGACTGCGTCGGCAATTTCCTTGTCCGTCATGATCGTTGCCGGATTGGAATTGACAAGAACAACCTCTACGCCCTCCTCCTTTAAGGAGCGGCACGCCTGCGTTCCCGCATAATCAAACTCCGCCGCCTGTCCGATAATGATCGGACCGGAACCAATGACTAACACTTTTTTGATTTCTTTATTTCTTGGCATCTTCTATTCTCCCTTCCGTCGTCCAAACACCGCGCGCCTATGACATCATTGCAATAAAACGGTCGAATAAATACGCAGAATCCTGCGGTCCCGGGCAAGCCTCTGGATGAAACTGCACCGTAAAAATATTTTTTCCTACATAAGCAAGCCCCTCGTTCGTACCGTCATTCACATTGACAAATGCAGGCTTTGCCACGTTCTCATCCAACGTCGTTGTATCTACCACATATCCGTGATTCTGCGAGGAAATATAGACGCGTCCGGTCGCAAGATCCTTCACCGGATGATTGCCCCCGCGATGTCCGTATTTCATCTTATGCGTGTCTGCTCCGGTTGCAAGCGCCATCAGCTGATGTCCGAGGCAAATCGCAAAAATCGGTATGTCCGATTCATACAGCTTACGGATTTCTTTGATGATTTCCGCACAGTCCTTCGGATCACCCGGTCCATTGCTCAGCATAATACCGTCGGGATTGGATGCTAAAATCTCCTCCGCTGTCGTGTGCGCCGGATAGCTTGTCACCTCACAGCCCCGCGCTGCCAGTGACCGTGCAATATTATTCTTCGCGCCAAAATCAAGCAGCGCCACTTTCTTGCCTGCCGCCTTCTGTCCGCCCTTTAATACCCACTTCTCCCTGCAGGTTACCTTCTCCACCACGTTTCCGGTCTGATACGCCTGAATCCGCGGCAAAAGCTCATCCAGCTCATAGCGCTCATTTGTGGTGATCATGCCGTTCATCGTTCCCTTTTCCCGCAAAAGCTTGGTGAGCGCACGCGTATCGATCCCTGCGATTCCCGGAATATCGTTCTTCCTTAAAAAGTCCTGGATCGTCCCCTCACAGCGGAAATTACTCGGCATTCTCGATAACTCCCGCACGATATAGCCGTCCGTCCACGGACGGGCAGACTCCATATCCGGAGTAATGCCGTAATTCCCAATCAGAGGATATGTCATTACAACTGCCTGTCCGGCATAAGATGGGTCTGTCAAAACCTCAAGGTATCCGGTCATCGACGTATTAAATACAATCTCACTGATGACTTCTCTCGTTGAGCCAATGCTCTCTCCTTCAAATACAGTTCCGTCTTCCAGTATCAAAAATGCTCTCATTCTCTCTGTCCTTTCTGCAAAAAAAAAAACGTTTCCGTTTTTTTTCAAATGCAGGCGAACCTGCTTGGTGTTCAAATTGTAAAAAGTTTATCATATCATTCTGTATTTTTCAACCTTTTCTGTAACAAAAGAACGGTCATCAAGCGCTGCGAGATGCCCTTATACCAAAATACACGGCAGAAAGGAAAAAATTACCAATCCTTCCCACCGTGATGCCTTCTTTTTCCTATAACGCCCTGCCACGTCTCCTCACAGGAAGCCGCCTTTAGAGCATCATCTGCCAGAAGGTCGCTCCAACCAGAATCAGTGTGCAAAAAGTCAGAACACCTGCGGCAATCACTGCCGCGTGCCACGTTTTGATCCTTCTGATCCGGTAAACAACCTCGGTACGCTTTGGTAAAATCGCTGCTGCACGTCCCTCCAGAGGCAGGAAAATCCCCACCGCTGCATTTGGGATCATGCCAAAGCCTCTGTGATAAAAATACCGTGCCGCCGCCATAGGCAGCACATGGACAGTGATCCGCTCCTGATGATACACGTCTCTTGCACATGTACACATTGTATATAAAAGCCGTGTGCCGATCCGTTCCCCAAATCGCTGCGGAATGACATAGAGCATAGTGATATGACCGCCCGGCTGCATCCCGGCAACTCCGCATAAACGCTCTGCCTCAAACGCTCCCCACAAAAGCAGTCTGCCCTCAGACATCTCGCGCCGGAGCGTCTCTGTGTTCACATAGGCATAGAACTGTTCCGCCTCGCTCTGCGAGCGGAGATACCGCCGCATGTAAGTCTCAAATACCTCATGCGTCATCTCTACCGCCGCCTGTACTTCCCTCTCATCTAACCGTCGTATCTCCATCCAATGTCATCCTTTCCGCCATTATGCGTCCCTTATGCGTCTTCCTCCGGTGGCTCATCCTTCGCCCAGCCATAGGCGTATTTCACCGCCTTGTTCCAGCCCCTGCGCTTTGCCGTCCGGTCCGCCTCCTCCATCTTGGGTGTAAAAATACAGTCAATGCGCTGATTGTCCAGCACATCCTCCTGACTCGTCCAGTAGCCGACTGCGAGCCCCGCAAGATAGGCTGCTCCCATTGCCGTCGTCTCCACGCACCCCGGACGCTTCACCGGAGCATTGATCATATCCGCCTGAAACTGCATCAAAAAATTATTGGCACTCGCGCCGCCATCCACCTTTAACGCCTTTAGCTCCACACCTGCATCTGCCCGCATCGCATCGATCACATCGCAGACCTGAAGCGCGATTGACTCTAACGTCGCCCGGATAATATGATTCTTATTTGTACCGCGCGTCAGACCCACGATCGTACCGCGCGCATACTGATCCCAATGCGGCGCTCCAAGCCCTGTAAACGCCGGAACGACATAGCAGCCGTGTGTGCCGTGCACCTTATTTGCCATATACTCGGAATCCGACGAGGAGTCAATCATGCGCATATTGTCGCGCAGCCACTGAATTGCCGCTCCTGCCACGAAAATCGAGCCCTCCAGCGCATAAAATACCTTTCCGTCCAAGCCCCATGCGATCGTCGTCACAAGACCATTTTTTGAAAAGACAGGCTTCTCTCCGGTATTCATCAAAAGAAAGCATCCTGTGCCGTAAGTATTCTTTGCCTCACCCGCACGAAAACAGGTCTGACCAAAAAGAGCTGCCTGCTGATCGCCCGCAGCGCCCGCAATCGGGACGGCATCCCCAAGGAATGTCGGGTCTGTATAGCCATAGACCTGACTGGACGGCACCGGAGCCGGAAGCATGGACGCCGGAATCCCAAGCTCCTCTAAAATCTCCTCATCCCAGCACAGCTCATTGATATTAAAAAGCATTGTCCGCGAGGCATTGGAATAATCCGTCACATGCACCGCGCCCTTTGTCAGCTTCCAGATCAGCCACGTCTCGACGGTTCCAAACAACAGCTTCCCCTCATCTGCAAGCGCCCTTGCCCCCGCAACGTTTTCAAGAATCCACTTGATCTTTGTCGCCGAAAAATAAGCATCGATGATCAGTCCGGTCTTTTGCCTGTAACGCTCCTCAAGTCCCTTCTTCTTTAAATCGTCCGCAATATCCGAGGTTCTGCGGCACTGCCACACAATAGCATTATAGACAGGCTCTCCCGTCTCCTTATTCCAGACGATCGCGGTCTCCCTCTGATTCGTAATGCCGATTGCCGCAATATCCGCCGCCGTCGCCCGGATCATATTCATCGCCTCCACCGCCACGCCGAGCATTGACGACCATATCTCATTTGCGTCATGCTCCACCCAGCCCGGATTCGGAAAAAACTGTCGAAATTCCTTTTGCGCCATCGAACAGATTTCTCCCGCCTCATTAAATAAAATACAGCGGTTGCTTGTCGTTCCGGCGTCAAGCGCCATTACATATTTTGCCATCCCGTTTCCTCCTTCTATACGATCTGTTACCATCCTTAAAATGCACCGGAAATCGCCTGCTTTCGGCATGAAAAAAGGAGATATAAAATAACGCTTATGAGCCGCCCCCACAGCCATAAGAATTAAAATCATCTCCGCACTCTGATCCTGACACTATTAAAACATACCCTAGATACAATGACTGCACACGGCACGGCGTCTTTCGCAAATGCGCATCGTACCGTGGTGCGTCCGCCGAAGCTGCTGATGCCCGGTAGCATGATATGTATTTACGCACATTATATCATACCAAGCAGGAAAATCAAGCAGATTTTCACAAAAAACACTGCGCAAAAGCAACATTTTTTGCAAATTCTGCCCGACTTTACTTCTGTTACAAAAACTTACTGAATGCCAATGCAAGAAACAGGATTCCGCTAAGCCATGACACATCCGTCTCATATCTTTTCGACGCCTGCGTACCCGCATAGCAGCCAAGCTTCACCGCCAGAAATCCGACCACAAAGCTTCCCGCTGTCGCCGCCCATAGCTTTACGCCCAAAAGCCCTGCTCCAAAGCCGCCGAAAAAGCCGTCAAACGACATCGCAAGTGCAAGGAATACCGATTCCGCCACCGACATCGTTGCCGAGTGATCCCTGTCTGCCATAACCGGATTATTGTAAATACTTAAAATAACGTTTAACTGTGAAAAGGAAAACTTTACCCGCTTACAGATAAATTTATTTTTACGGATATACTTGCGGACGCCGTACTCGGCAAGCTTATAAATCCCCATCAGAAACAGCCCAAAAAAGCTTAAAAAGACAGCCGCGCGCGGCTGTACCAGCCCTTCCAGCACATTGCCGGCAAGAAGCGCCGCGAATAAGACGCCGCTGCAGATTCCGCTAATGCTCAGCGCTGCCCATGTACCGATTTTGATCCGCTCAATCCCACAGGAAACACACGCAAAAAATACGTCAATGCTTACCGCCATGATCAACAGAAACGTCTGCATGCTCTACCTCAAAACACGATTTTTAGTTTATCATATTCATCGGTCGGGGCGATTGCTCCTTATGGTGCTGATCACGCCGGCATCACCGTGCGGTTTCTTTTCCGACTCATTATTTCTTGACATAATGTCATCCCCCGAAGCATGACACCCGTTATTTTCAGCAGCCCTAAGCCACACGGATCATCTGCAGCACGCTTCCCAATCTTTTTGCACGCTCCTCATACTCCGCCTCGCTCATCTGCTCCGTAAGAAAACCACGCTCACCCAAGACACCCTCTGCAGCAATATATTCCACGCTGCCAAACGCTGCCTCCACCTCTGCTTCCGATGCCTCCGTTCGCACAAAATAACGGTTTTTAAGACTTTTATGATCGACAAGCTCCACCCGCTTAGAGCTCCATTCTACCGGAATATGGACATTCAGATGCTTTGCCATCTCCACAATATCCGAAACAACCGCGCTCGCCGTCGGCAGCTTTCCCGCGCCGCTTCCGTAAAACATCGCGTCTCCAAGCACGTTTCCACGCACAAAAATCGCGTTGAACACACCGTTTACGCTGTAGAGCGGATGCTCCTTCGGCAGCAGAAACGGCGCGACCCTCGCCACATAACCGCCCTCCGTTTTTTTGCTGCTGGCTAAAAGCTTGATCGCTCTGCCCATCGCTTTGGCATATTTAATGTCTGTTGCAGAAATACGGGTAATTCCCTCCGTATAAATGTCCTCAAAATCAACCTGCTGTCCGCATACCAGAGAGGTTAAGATTGCAATTTTCCGGCATGCATCATAGCCCTCCACATCAGCTGTCGCATCCTTCTCAGCATAGCCGCGCTCCTTTGCATCCGCAAGCACCTCGTCAAATTCCAGCCCCTCCTCACTCATCTTCGTCATCATATAGTTTGTCGTACCATTGACAATTCCGGTGATTTCCTCGATCTCGTCTGCTGTCAGGCTGGAATTGAGCGGACGGATGATCGGAATGCCCCCGCCGACGCTCGCCTCAAACATAAAATTTACATTTTTTTCTTTTGCCAGAGCGATAAGCTCCGCCCCTTTTGCCGCAACGAGCGCTTTGTTTGAGGTCGTCACATGCTTTCCCGCCTCAAGCATCGTCCGCACAAAGGTATATGCCGGCTCTACGCCGCCCATCGTCTCTACCACGATCTGTATTTCCGGATCGTCTGCAATGATCCGATAATCGTGAACAATTTTTTTCTCAACAGGATCTCCCGGAAAATCTCTTAAGTCAAGTACATATTTTATTATGATCTCATCTCCTGCGCGCTTTGCAATACTGACGCGATTGACATCAAGCACCTCTGCCACGCCCGAACCGACCGTTCCGTAACCCATTATTGCTGCCTTAATCATAGTGGTCCTCCTACTCTGTTCCCAAAATCTTTACATAATGAATGCCTGTATGCTCCTCGATATGCGCCACCATTCCGGCGATGTCTCCTGTCTCCGGCAAGACGTCAACCGAAAGCGTCAGCGATGCGATTCCATTGTTCGGAATACTCTGATGGATCGTAAGGATATTCCCGTGAAATTCTGCCACCGTCTTTAGTACCGCAGACAACAGCCCCGGTTCATCCTCCAGCTGTATGACCATCGTGACCGTCTTGCCCCTTGCAGTCTCGTGGAATGGAAAAATATCCTCTTTATATTTATAAAAAGAGCTTCTGCTGATTCCGACACGCTCGGTCGCCTCCAAAACAGATGCCGTCTTTCCCGAATCCAAAAGACGCTTTGCCTCCACGACACGCAAAAGCACATCCGGTACTGCTCTTTCCTTTAATACAAAATACTCGCCTTTCTCTTTCATCTTTCCTGTTCCTCTTTCCGCTTGTCTTTACTCCGCTGATTCTGTCTCTGCTTTGATTGCTTGCGTGCATGTATGCAGTACACTGACAGTTGTCCTCATGGGAAAGATAGTAACACAAAGAGATTGCCAAAGCAACCTCTTTTCCCAATAAATCATATGATTTTAAAATCCTTTGCTGCCGCCGCCGTGGCTGCGTCCACTGCTGCTCCTGTGGGTACTGCTTCTGCCTCCCCCGCCCCCGCTGCCGCCCGACTGCGTCTGTATCCGCCGGTGTGTCGTCACGGTGTCGACAAAACGATCCTCCTTTTTGTCGAGCGTGAGGGTTCCATTCGTGTGGAAATCATACTGGTAACCGCCGAAACGCAGACGGTATCTTCCGACTACGACCGCATAGACCGCTGCGCCGCTTCCGACAGCCAGGATCGCTGCGATCAGAAGCTCCATCCATGTGACCGTGCGGTGCCTCGACACCTCCCCGGTCTCTGTATCGTAATTGTACTGCCCCGCCGGGATGCCTGCGTCATACGCCTCTGAAATGCCTTCCACCATCGTGCCAAGACACGCACTGTACACTTCGTTGCTGACATCCTCATAGGCGTCGTCTAAAATCCCGTCGATCCTGTCATCCGTCAGGCAGCGGATCGCTTCCCCGCTCGTGGAGACTGCGATCTCGCGGTTATCCATATCGATCAGAACCGCCGCGCCGTTTTCCTGTTCCGGGGAGTGTGCATCATAAAAATCATCCGCGTATTCTGTCGCGCTTTTTCCCTTTGCATCCGAGGTCGTGACCGCATAAATATCCCATCCGGTCTTTTCTTCCAGAGAAACGATCTGCTCATGCAGGGAGCTTCTCTCGCTTTCCGTCAAAAGGGCAGCGCCGTCATAGACATTTTTTGCCTGCCCCGCTCCCTCCTGCGCCGCGTGCACCGTGGATGCTCCGCACACAAGCAGCAGTGCGAGCAGACTGACCGCTTTTCTCATCTTTTTCATAGGATCAACCCTCCAATCAGTCCAAGAACCAGCACCGCCAGTGCGGTCACTGCACTCACAACCGCCAGCTTCCTATGGTCAACCGGCAGTTCCCCGCACACGTTTCCCGTCTGCCCGTTCATGGAATAATAGTAAATCCTGCCGTCCTTTCCCTTGTATGTAATCGTCCAGACCGGTAAGAGCACATACGACCAGTCCTCCTTCTTCGGACGGAAATTAGCGCTCCGCACCGTCACCGAATCGTACCCGGTGATGCTCTCTCTCATCAGCCGCTCCGCACTCTCGCGCATCGTCTGACGCATCCTCTCCTGCACCGCCTCACACGCAATATCCCTGCGCTCCGCCTGAAAACCGGAGAGGTAACCCATATGAAAATCCTTCATCTGCTCAAAGCGGTACGGCATGACGCCGCTCGCCAGTTTTGCGTTTGCCTTGCCAAGCGCATTCTCCGGGAAGTCGCGCAGCGTCACCTCGCCGTCGCGCTCCACCGCGTAAAGCTTCGTCTGTGTGTACTCCGTGTTGCCGCTTCTCCAGACGCGTATCTCACGCGCCTCCGCATCCACGCTGCCCTCCAGATCGACGCGGTACAGCCAGTACGGAAAATATACGCCCGTCATGCTCTCAATCTGCTTCTTCTGAAAAAATGCTTTCGGAACAAACTTCTTTTTCCCCATATATTCCAGAAAACCCTTTACCGCTTCCTCTCTTGTGACCTCAAACGGGATCACCTTTTCCGGAAGGAACTCTCCCGCGAGCTTTCCGCCGAGCACCACCGGATTGTGGCAGTAGTAACAGAAGGTCGCCGCTGTCGTCTCATCCGTGATGATTTCCGCCCCACAGGACGGGCAGGAATACTGCACCGCCTGTTTGGAGGCGCTCTCCTGCTGTCCCTCTGCGGCGTCCTCCGCCTCCGGCTCTCCGGTGTGATCCGCCTGCTTTTCAGACGCTGCGGCAGGCTTCATCGCGTCCAGCTCCTCCAGCGAAAAAAGTGAATTACAGTATTCACACTTATACTGCTGGCTTTCCGGGTCAAAGATCAGTTCTCCATCACAATTCGGACATTTAAAACTGATGACCGCCATCCCTAGTTCCTCGCTTTCCCGCACTCACTGCAAAACTTTCCTTTGTTCACATGACCGCACTCACACGTCCACTCTGCAGCCGGAGCAGGTTTCCCGCACTCACTGCAAAACTTTCCTTTGTTCACATGGCCGCACTCGCACGTCCACTCCGTCTTTGGAGCGGGCGCTGGCTTGCCGCACTCGCTGCAGAATTTTCCGGTATTCACACATCCGCACTCGCACGTCCATCCCGCCGCGCCATTTGGCGCTGCAGCCGGCGCTGCCGTAACATTCTGCGCTGCTGCTGTGCCCGGCATCCCCATCTGCGGTGCGCTCTGGCTATGCGCCATATCATTTGGCGTCTGCAGTGAGCCAAGCCCTGCCATCGTCTGGTTCATCGTGTTCATCCCCATGCCGACGCCCATAAAGCCCGCCATCGCGCCGCCCGCATTGCTGCCTGCATCGCGCACGCCCTCGGTGATGTTCTTCACCGCCATACCGCGCATGACGTTAAAGTCCGTTCCCAGCATCGCGCCTTCATTTCTCATATTGATGAGCTTCTGCGATTCCTCATCATAGGACACGCTGGCAATGCCGACCGCCTGGATCTCCATGCCGCGCATCTGGTTCCAATCTGCATCGAGGATATCCGCCATGTATCTTCCAAGCTCTCTCGCCTTGGAGGTCACATGGGAAATGCGCGTGCCATCCGCCGACATCTGGTTGATCGCTGACTGCAGGGTCTCTAAAAACTCTGAGATATACTGCTCGTTGATGGATTCGATCTCCACATGACCTGCATTTCTCGGAATCGCCTCGGCATAAAACTGGAGCGGGTTTGTAATTTTGATCGAATATGTGCCGTGTGCGCGCAAAAACAGTTCCGCGTTATAAAAGCTGTCAAAATAGTTGATCGGATTTCGCGTTCCGAATTTGATGCCCTTGATCTCCTGCAGATTGACAAAAAACACCTTCTGCATGGTCGGCGTCTGCCCGCCGAATTTGATGCGGCTGAAGGTCTCCTTCACCGCCTCGCCCAGCTCACCGTTAAAGAGAGATGGCATCGCAGAGTTGTCTACCCGATAGTACCCCGGCTCTGCCGTGTAATCGACAACCTTTCCCCCGTCCACAAGCATCATAAACTGGTTGTCGTAGACATGAATGACGGAACCGTTGCTGACCGTATCCGGCGTCAGGCTTGTGTTCTGTCCCCTGCGGATTAAAACGCCTTCTGTAAAGACGGTGCGTTCCCCCATATCCTCCGCCTCAATGACTTCCTGCCACTGATCCGCGAGACCACCGCTGATTGCCTGTCCGACTGCTTTGATAATTCCCATAGTTCCCCTCCTGATATCCTGTGTATTTTATGCAGCATACCGTCTGTGTATGCGCCCGCATCTAAACATGATGATAGTCCACCTCATAATAGCTGTGCAGCTTCCACACCTTAAGGTTGACCGGCGTCACTGCAAGTCCACAGTACTCACAGTGCAGATTTCCAAGCTGACTGACCGGCGCTCCACAGTTCGGGCAGATCGTCCCGACCGCGCTGCCGCCCGCCAGCCGTTCATCCTGAATGTATACCAGTTCCGTATTATACCTTGTCTGCTCCTTGCGCTCTCTGTCGCCGGAGACGAGCCTGCCGTCCTTTTCCCGGTAATGATAATGCTCCACCGCGCTCTGAAAAGTGATCACACAGCTCCCGCTGCTCTTCCTATAATTCGCAACCTCCGTCTGATGCACCTTGATCTGCGTATAGGTCTCCCGTATCCCGGCTTTCCGGTTGTCCGCGATCCGGTTTTCCACCTGGCGCAAAGCCTCCTCGGATACATCCGCAAGACCTCCGGCGTCGCCGGACGATACGGCAGAAAGCGCCGCCGCCAGAAAATTTTCCGCTTTATTTATGAACTGATCCAGCGAGAAATCCGGAAAATCCCTCTCGATCTGCGGTCTTAAGATCCTGGTCATGCCGGAGACGGATTTCGGCGTTTCCGCCAGAATATCCGTCTGACGCTCCGCCTCGCCGATGAGACCCTTTAACGTCCGCAGCGTATCCCACACGCTACTCATCGTCTCCACCAAGTCCCTTCGGACAGCCGAGCGACAGCCATTTGAGATACCCGTTCATAAACAGGTCGATCTTACCGTCCAGCACGCTGTCGACATTTCCCGTCTCCACACCGGTTCTGTGGTCCTTGACCATTGTATACGGCTGAAGCACATAGGAGCGGATCTGGTTTCCCCAGCCGATCTCCGTCACCTCGCCGCGGATGCCTGCCGCCTTCTCGGCATTCTCCTGCTGCTTTAACAGATACAGCTTCGCCTTTAACATCTGCATCGCCTTATCCTTGTTCTGGAACTGTGAGCGCTCATTCTGGCACTGCACGACGATCCCGGTCGGCAGATGCGTAATACGGATGGCAGACGAGGTCTTATTGATGTGCTGTCCGCCCGCACCGCTGGAACGGTAGGTGTCGATGCGCAGCTCATCCTCATTGATCTCGTAATCGAGATCCTCCTCAATATCCGGCATAACGTCGCAGGAGACAAACGAGGTCTGGCGTTTTCCCGCCGCATTAAACGGCGAGATGCGCACGAGGCGGTGTACCCCCTTCTCCGACTTCATATAGCCGTAAGCATTCTCTCCGTTGACCTGAAATGTCACAGACTTGATGCCCGCCTCCTCGCCGTCAAGCGAATCGAGCACCTCCACGGTGAATCCCTTATCCGACGCCCATCTGGTAAACATACGGTAGAGCATCGCCGCCCAGTCGCAGGACTCCGTTCCGCCCGCGCCTGCATGGAGCGAGACGATCGCATTGTCCTTGTCATATTCGCCGGACAGCAACGTCTTGATGCGGATGCCCTCATAAGCTCCCGTAAACTCTGCGAGCAGTTCTTCGATCTCCGGGATCAGGGACGCGTCGTTCTCCTCATATCCCATTTCAATAAGCGTCTCAATATCCTCATACTGCTGCTTTAAGGATGCGTACACCTCCACATCATCCTTTAAGCTTTTTAATTCCTTCATCTTGCGCTGCGATGTCTCCGGATCATCCCAGAAATCCGGCGCCTCCATCTCGCGTTCTAATTCCTGGATCCGCTGTTCTTTGCCAGCTAAGTCAAAGTGAATCCCTCACTTCCTGTAATGGGTCTTTGTAAGTATTCAAGGTTGCCTTGAATTGATCAAGCTCTATCACAGTATCACCTCTTTCATTTTATATTCTCTTTTTATTTTACTTGAACCCGCTTTTTTTCGCAATCCTTTCCGCCAACTTTAAGCCCAGACCAAAAAAGAAAAGTCCAAGAAACACTCCGGCAGAGTCGATACAGACGTCCCAAACGCTTCCTGTCCGCCCCGCCACATACAGCTGGTGCACCTCGTCGGTCACAGCATAGCAGACGGCAAACAAAAACGAACCTATCGCAATCCTTTTGCCCCAGCTCCAATAGCCAAGTGCACATGACGCCGACAGAATGCCAAGTATCGCATACTCTGTCATATGCGCCAGCTTTCGCACCAGATGCTCAATTTCCTGCGCGTACCATGCGATCTGCTCCTGCGTGAACCCGAGCTCAAACATCTCGTTCGCCGTATCTATCATGTGCACCGAGACAGAGCTGCTGACCTCGTCAGACTGCGCCGCCGTCTGCGCGGAAAATCCAAAAATGATCATCATCCACAAAAGCAGCAGCGCTCCTGTGATCCCACGGTATATCCATGCCTTCATCCTACTCCTCACGCAATACTTCTATCGCCTTTTGAATCTGATTATCATACTGCAGCTCATAGCTTTGTCCGTCAGGGTTCAAGTACTCATATTCCAATTCAATATCAGGCTCAATCCCGACCCCATGAATATAATTTCCCTTTGGCGTAAAATATTTTGCAGTTGTCAGCTTCACGGCGTCCCCGTCAGAAAGCTTAAACAGAGACTGTACGATTCCCTTGCCAAAGGTCTTTGTTCCGATGAGTGTTCCATATTCGTAATCCTTGATCGCACCCGCAAATATTTCCGAAGCGCTCGCGCTGTCCTCATTGATCAGCACGGCAAGCGGATAATCAAAATGCGTCTCGCCGCTTGACTTATACTCCTGCCTGTTTCCGTACTTATCCTCCGTATATACCAAAAGTCCTTCCGGCAGAATATCATCTAAAATCTGCACCACGGAATCCACCAGCCCTCCGCCGTTATAACGCAAGTCGATGACCAACGAATGCATCCCGGCATTCTCCAGCTGTGCCAGCGCCGTCTCAAACTGTGCCGCCGTATCTGTCTCAAACGACTCAATACGGATATAGCCGATCTCCTCCGTCAGCATCTCCGATGCCACGCTCGGCAGCGTCACATTTGCCCGTTCCACATCAAAAGACAGATTTTCACCTGTCGCCGGACGGTAAACCTCGATATGAACAGTCGTGCCCTCCTCGCCGTGGATAAGCTGCACCAGCTCAGAAAGCTCCATCGAGGTTGCCTCCACATCCTCGACCGAAAGAATGACATCATCCTTCAAAAGTCCGGCCGCCTCCGAGGGAGTTCCCTCATAAATCTTATTAACAGTCACGACCATTGTCTTAATATCCTGCGTCAATCCCGCGCCGATCCCATAATATTTCCCCGTCATGCTAATCTGTGACTGCTCATATTCCTCGGCTGTATAATAAGTAGAATATTTGTCATTCACACCGCTTAACAGTCCCGCATACATGCCGTTCTTTAATGCTTCCGTATCTGTTTCATCATAATAGTAAAGATTAATATAAGCCGCAAGCTCATTGATCTTCGTGATGGAATCTGCGTCCAGCACCGCGCCTTCCTCTCCCGCCGCTTTTACACCTCTTGTGATCACAATCTGACTTCCCGTCAGCAGACAGACCAGATAAATTCCAAGTGAGCCGCATAAAACCGTCAGAAATATCCCGACAAGAATTCCCCTTCCGATCGTACTCTTGACCCATCTCTCTTTCTTTTTTCCGGTCTGCTCCTGCAATCCCTTTACTTCCTGCTGCTCATCCATACTCGTTCCTCTTTTCTGCGGTCCTCTCCTCCGCTGTTATCTATCATATGTAAAAATTCCCTGTCTAAAGACAGGGAATTTTCCTTATCAGCCGCCAAGATAGCTCCACGGACTGACATAGCTTCCATTTAATGATACGCCAAAATGCAGATGATTTCCTGTAGAGATACCGGTGCTTCCAACCTTTGCGATCACCTGTCCCGCCGATACCGTCTGTCCCGCCGATACCGTCAGAGAGGATGCATGCATATAAACCGTGTACAGACCGCCGCCGTGATCGATCATCACATAATTTCCGGCAGAGCTGCTGTAGGAAGCCGTCGTAACCGTTCCTGCCGCCGCCGCCACAATATCCGCTCCATGAGAGGCTCCAATATCAATCCCCTTATGATTTGACGATGCTCCTCCCGTCGGAGAGAGGCGGTTTCCATAATCACTCGTGACACGCGTACTGCTTGGGCACGGCCAGACAAACGCACCGCCGCTGTAAGGATTATCTACAACGCCCGCAGCTTCCTTCTCCGCCTGCGCACGCCTGATCGCCGCGATCAATTCCTCCTGTGCCTGAATCTCCGCCGCATAATAATCCGCCTCGCTCTGTGCCTCGGAAATATGATCGGAAATCCCCGCGAGCTCAATCTCTTTCTCCCGCATCATCGCCGCTACCGACGCCTTATCACTCTCAACCTCTTTCTTAAGCGCCTGAAGCTCCGCATAATCCTGTTCCAACTGCGCCTCAAGATTCGTGATCGTCTCAACCGTCTCCTGATAGCTTTCCAGCTTTTGCCTGTCGTAGCTTTGAATCTGGGCAATATATTCCGCTGCGTTCAAAAATTCTGCAATATTGCCGGAGGACAGCAGCGCCTCCGTATAAGAGCTCTGCTGATTTTCATACATAAACCGGATGCGCACCTTCATATCTTCATATTGCTTTTCTTCCTGTGCCTGTGCCGCTTCCAGATCCTCCTGCGCCTGTACAATATCCTCGCTCTTTGCAGTCAGCTGCTTTTCCAGCTCGGTGATCCTTGCTGAAATACTGATCAGCTGCTTATTGAGCTCCGCAACCTTATCCTCAACATTTCCCTTCGACTCCTTTAAGTCACGGATCGTCTGCTGCGCCTGCTCCAGTTCCTTTTGCAGCGCCTCTTTTTCCTGCTGCGCCTCCTGAAGCGCCTTTGTTGTCTCGGCGTCATCTGTTTTTTTCACCGTTGCCGCCATTGCCTGTATGGACATTCCCACTGTCAAAAGCAGGATCAGTCCCACCGACACTATTCTTTGTAATCTGCTCTTTTTCATAAACTGCCATTTCTACCTGAAACTATACCTTCAAATGCTTCCGAATCGTGATGATACTTCCCATAAAACCTATTCCGACACCAAGAATCAAGGCTACCGGCACCAATGTATGGAATACCTGATCTGCCGGAAGGAACCTCATCATATTGCTGATAAAGAGGAAAGTCTCCCCAATATACACGATCACCTGATCATAAAGTACATAAAGAATCCCAAGCGGGATCGCTGCTCCGATCAATCCGATGACCACTCCCTCGACCACAAACGGCGCCCGCACAAAATAATCGGTCGCTCCGATCAGCTTCATAATGCCGATCTCCTCCCTGCGCACGGCAATTCCGACCGTGATCGTATTGCTGATCAAAAAGACTGCCACGCCAAGCAGGATCAGGATGATCCCCGCGGAAATATAACCGATCAGCCGATTTAAATCCGCCAGCGTATTTGCAATCTGCTCGGACTTTTTCACCTCTCTGACACCGTCGATCGAGGTCAGATAAGTCACAAGCGTATCCTGCATAGAGACGTCATTCATGTAAATCGAATAGCTGGATGAATTGACTAACGGATTGTCCTCTCCAAAGCTTGCCGCCGCCTCCTCGTTTCCCTGAAAATAAATATCCTTAAAGGAATTCCATGCCTCGTCGGGAGAAGTGTATTCATAATGGGAAACCTCAACGCGCTCCCCGATCAGCTCTCCGATCTCCTCGATCCTCTGCTCGGAAATCCCATCGTCAAACAGTACCGTGACCGCCACACCTGCTTCGGCGTCCTTGACCATCGACTGAAAATTCATGACGATCATATAAAATAATCCAAACAAAAAAATACACGCCGTCATCGTAGCGATCGACGCCAGAGAAAACATCTTATTCTTCCAGATGTTGACCATTCCCTGCTTGATCGTGTAAAAAAATGTACTAATCCTCATCGCTTTCTTCACCTCCGTTGCTGCCTAAGTAATCGTCGGTGAAAAAGTCGTCATCATCGTCATCCTCCGGCTCATAGCTGCCTGAGGAACGATAATCCATATCTGACGCCGTATCGTCTACCACAACGCCCTTGCGCATGGTAACGACCCTCTTATTCATTGACTTAACAATCTCAAGATTATGTGTGACCACAACAACCGTCGTGCCCTTCTCATTGATCTCCTCCATGAGCTTCATAATCTCCCACGCATTATTTGCATCCAGATTGCCGGTCGGCTCGTCCGCCAGCAGGATCTTCGGCTTATTCACAAGCGCTCTTGCGATCGCCACCCTCTGCTGCTCGCCTCCCGAAAGCTGCTTTGGATAAGAGCGGTATTTTGCCGCAAGTCCCACCATCGAGAGCATTGTCGGCACATTCATCTTGATAGAACGTGTAGACTGCCCGATCACCTTCTGTGCAAACGCAACGTTATCATAAATATTTCTGTCCTTCAACAATCGGAAATCCTGAAACACCACGCCGATATTTCTGCGGAATTTCGGGATCTGCCGTCTCTTGATCTTATTTAATTTTCTGCCGTCTATCGTAATCGTCCCATCTGTCGGCTCAAGCTCCTTGAGCAGCAGCTTGATCAGCGTCGATTTTCCGGAACCGCTGTCGCCGACGATAAAAACAAACTCTCCGGCGTCGATACTAAGACTCACGTCATTGAGCGCGGGAATCCCCGCGGAGTAAGACTTACTGACATGATCCAACTTTATCATTCACTTACCTCATTTCCGTATATAACCCTGTCGCCGATCACCTCTGTCGCCGGCAGGCTCTAATCGAATGCCACTGTTTTTAGTCTACTGAATGTTTATTTTTGTTGCAACTGTTTTGGATTTATTTAATGGAAACTTAATAATCAAGCATTTCCATGTACTTCATATACTTCACGACCATGAGCGCGATCTTAAAGGTGATCGCATCCTCAAATACACGCAGATCAAGCCCTGTGCTCTTTTGCAGCTTATCCAGACGGTACACAAGCGTATTACGGTGAATATAAAGCTGCCTTGAGGTCTCCGAAACGTTCAGACTGTTCTCAAAGAACTTATTGATCGTCGTTAAAGTCTCCTCGTCAAAATCATCGGGAGATTTTCCGTCGAATATCTCCTTAATGAACATCTTGCAGAGCGGGATCGGAAGCTGGTAAATCAAACGGCCGATTCCAAGCGTTGCATATGCGATGATATTCTTTTCCTCGAAAAAGATCCTGCCGACGTCAAGCGCCATCCGCGCCTCCTTATAGGAACGTGAAACCTCCTTGATCTCATTGACAATCGTGCCATAAGCGACATGCACCTCGTGCTCGGTATCGTAGCGGAACAGATTTATGATCACCTCCGCCGTCTTGTTTAATTCCTCGTATCCTTCGTTCTCCGCAACCTCCTTGACAATAATGATATTCTTTTCATCGACCGCCGTCACGAAATCCTTTGTCTTAGCTCCAAATGCGCCGCGCACCCGCTCCAGCTCATTGCCGTCCTTCTCGCGGTTTGTCTCAATGATAAATACAACGCGCCGCACCTCCGTATCGATATGAAGCTTCTTCGCCCGATTATAAATATCGACCAAAAGAAGATTATCCAAAAGAAGGTTCTTAATAAAGTTATCCTTATCGAACCTCTCCTTATATGCTACCAGAAGATTTTGTATCTGGAAACTGGCAATTTTACCCACCATATAAACATCATCGCCGTCGCCGCTCGCAAGCAGAACATATTCCAGCTGATGCTCATCAAATACTTTAAAAAACTGGTAGCCGTTTACAAGCTGACTGTCTGCGGGCGACTCCACAAATGCCCGTGCAGCCTCAATATGCTGATCTGCCTCCGGAAATGTTGCAGCCAGCACATTTCCCTCTACATCAATGATGCACAGGTCGATCCTTGTAATTCCCTTTAGTCCGTCAATCGTATTTTGAAGTATTTGATTTGAAATCATAAGCGTTGCTCCTTTTCTGTTATTAAAGATAGCTGAATCTATTTTAATGCAAAACAGCAAAAAAAGAAAGAGGAAATGCACATTTTTTATGCATTTCCCCTTTCTCATCCCGAATATTCCAAAAACCCCTCGCCCAGTACCTCTCTGGCGTCAGACACAATGACAAATGCCTCCGGATCAGTTTCCGCGACAATCTCCTTTACCTGCACGATTTCTTTCTGTGAGACAACACAGTACAGCACGCATTTATCCGCCCCCGAATACATGCCCTTTGCCAAAAGTCCCGTCACTCCCCGGTCCAGCTCCTGCAAAATACGCTTCGCCACCAGCTCGTAGCGGTCCGTAATGATGAACGCCGCCTTGGAAAACTTAAATCCCTCCATCAGCGTGTCGGAAACCTTTGTCGTGATAAAGATCGCCACAATCGCATACAATGCCGCTCGCAGCCCGAACACATACAGCCCGCACAACACGACCATCGCATCCAGTATCTGCAAAATCTGTACAATCGAATAATGTCTCACATAATGCTGGATGATCGTCGCCACCATATCCGTACCGCCCGTCGTCGCCTTCGCAAGCAGAATCAGTCCCATGCCGATCCCGCAGATCACACCGCCGAAAACAGCCGCAAGAATATAATCCCCCTGCGTCAGATCGAGCGGCGGAAGAATATACAGCCATGCAGACAATAAAAAGGCTCCCACCAGGGTCCTTCCGATAAAGCGCTTCCCCTTCACCTTAAACGCCACAAGAAATACCGGAATATTAAGCGCGATATTTGTCAGCCAAAGCGGGATGCCTCCCGGAATAAACGGCTCTGTCACAGCCTTGATAACGATGGCAAGACCGGAAAATCCGCCTGTAACGAGGCTGATCGGATCATAAATGCACTGTATGCTGATCGCAACAAACGCCGTACCGACAATGAGCATCAGATATTCCCGTACCCGTGATCTCCTGTAAAAAAACTTTTGCATGCCTACCCCTCATGATTCTTGTACTTGTTCATACTGTTTTTCAGCCGTTCCAGATGAAGTCTGCTCTTTATAAGACTCCGGATACCGCGCCGTCCCTTCCTAGGAATTTCATGCTCCCCCGCTCCATACCAGATACTCGCACTGATCTTTTCCTTATGGTCCGCCAGAAAATGCTCCTGCTGCGGCGTCGGCAAAACCGATACGATCACATCCGGCGCCGTCACATTCATCTCATTGATCACCGCTTCAAAATCACCTGTACAATGTTCAAGCGCATACATCCCTGTAACGATCAGCTTTGGAAACTGCTCCAAAAGCGCTTCCCGCACATCAGAAATCCGCTCCTTTGTCTCCCCAAGCAAAAAAAGGCTCTTTTTGCTGCGCTCAAGACGCTTGAAAAGCTCTATTGCAAAATCATTCTCCTTTGTCTCCTGTACCCGCTGCATCGTCACAGCCCCCGCTGCCTGAATGATCTCCTTCTCACTGATGACAGTCATATCCATCGACGAGACGACGTCCCTGACGATCTCGTCCTCCTCCGCAAGCAGAAGCGTCCACATTGAAACAGTCTCAATCGTATTTAATATATCATTGCTCAAATAGTTGTCCACCTGAACCATCGCTTCGCGTACCGTTTGATTGTCCAGCCGGAGTCCTAAGATTTCTATTTTCTTTATCATAACACTCCCGTATTGTTTTTATTCAGATATACAGAGACAGTATAACAAAACTGCTCTTACATTTCAAGATTCTTCCCAAAGAGCCACACGACGCAAAATTTTTCTGAATTGCCAGATATTTCCGCACTTATTTTTCTGTTTTTTCAAAGTTAAAATGTCAATCCTTTTCTTTGTTTTTTTCCTGATTCTGTTAAGTTTATAATTTGTGTACAAAACAGACATTCGATTTCTGGACTGTAAAAACTCTCATTTCCACCTTTTTTTCTGTGGATAATGTGTATAACTTCGTGTATAACTCCATTTTTTCCATTTTTCCGCATTTTTGAATGTGGATAACTTTTTGATCTATGACCGCTTTTTGTTCACTTTTTTCTGTGGAACTTTCTCATTTTGTGCATCTTGCTAAGTTTATAAAAAATACACGCGCTACAGACACTCTTATAACCGCAAAAAGGGAGAGACACAGCCATTCTTGGCTGTGTCTCTCCCTTTTTCGCTTCTTCTATTAGAAAATTCTTCTTACGCAAATCGGTGTACGGTAATTTACATTTGAATAGGTAATACCGCTCGACGGTGTGCTTGCATGCACGATAGAACCATTGCCCGCATAGATACCTACATGACCGCTGTAGCATACAATGTCACCTGGCTGTGCCTCTGAAAGGCTTACCTCATAGCCCACGCTTCTCATTGCACTGGAGGAATGCGGCAGTCCGATTCCAAATGCGCCGTATACGCTCATGACAAAGCCTGAACAATCTGCGCCATTGGTAAGGCTCGTGCCTCCATATACATACGGATTTCCGACAAACTGGCTTGCATGATTTACAACTGCCTGACCATTAGAGCTCGTCGGAGGCGTGTAGGACTGCTGACCGCCTGAGGATTCCTGTTTCTTGGAGGCAGCCGCCTCATTCTTCCTTCTCGCTGCAGCAGCTGCTGCAGCTGCCTGCTGGCGCTCCTGCTCCTCCTTTGCAAGACGGGCTGCTTCTTCCTCCTTTGACTCTGCCTGCACAAACTCTGTCGTCAGCGTCACATAATCAGTAGAAACATAACCCTCGCCTTCTGCCGTTGTAACCTTTATCCAGCCCGGCATAGACTCGTCTAATACAACAAGGTCGTCCTCGATCGGCACCATCGTCAACACGCTGGACTCTGTCGTCGGCTCTGTACGAACATAAAGCGTCGTCGTTGTAACCTTTGCATAACGTGTGCTGACAGACTTTGCCAGCTCCTCATTTCCGGCTACTACATATTCACACTTCACATATCCGGACACATTTCCTGAATTGATCTTGTACCATCCGTCTGCCGTCGTCTCTAAAATCGTTGCGGCAGAATTATTATAAAGCTTGCCCACTACCTCACTCTCTGTCGTTGGCTCTGTGCGGACATTCACATAATTATCCACCTGTGCGATCGCAATATCTGCATATTCTGACTTCGGCGCTTCCGGTTCTTCCAGAACCTCCGGCATCTCCTGCTGCACGCCCTCCTCTGCCGTTACGACCGGAGCCTCATTCTCGCTTACCGGAGCCGCCTGCTGCGCTGCCGCCTGCACCGCTGTCTCATTACTCTCCACCAGATAATCCGATACCTTAAGGGAAATTCCTGCTGTCGGCACTCCCTTTCCTACCGCAGACGCAATCGCTGCCGTCGATGCGCCCGCCACCGGTGCGCCATATATAATAGATACGGGATCATTCAACAATAATGCTCCCACTAAAACCAAGCCTGCTGCTTTCCATACTCTCTGTTCCATGCTTCCTCCGACAAACCGAAAACTTATTACAAATTTGTTACATTTATTACAGAGGTATTATAGCAAAGGGAGGTTTCCATGTCAACCATGATTTGACAAGATTTCCATTATTCACAAGTTATTCATAAATGCATGCGCTTCTATGAAAGGCTGTTCAGATAATGCTCCACGGAGGTCACTGCATTTGCGCCGTCCGCCGCCGCCGTAATGACCTGACGCAGCTGCTTTGTCCGCACGTCTCCCGCTGCGAACACGCCCGGAATGCTTGTATTTCCCTCCTCACCGGCACAGATATAGCCGCTCTTGTCCAATTCCATCATTCCCCGAAACAGCTCTGTATTCGGCTGTATGCCGACTGCCACAAATACGCCCTGCACGGAAAGACTGTACGTTTCACCGGTCACCCTATTTTGGAGCGCAAGCGCTTCCACTTTCCCGTCACCCGCAACTTCTTCTGCAACCGTATTCCAGATAATCTCAATATTCTCTGCCGCAAATACCTTCTCCTGCAAAGATTTTGCCCCGCGAAATTCATCCCGTCGGTGGATCAGATAAACCTTACTGCTGATCCTCGATAAAAACAGTGCATCCTCCAACGCCACATCGCCGCCGCCGATCACTGCGACCTCCTTCCCGCGGAAAAATGCCCCGTCACAAGTAGCACAGTAGGAAACGCCCGCTCCAAGCAATTCCTCCTCACCAGGAACACCAAGCTTCCTGTGCGTAGCTCCTGTTGCAAGGATAACCGTTTTTCCTTCATAGACCGCATCTTCTGTCACGACGCGCTTTACATCCCCTGACAGCGCAACCTCCTTTACCTCTGCGGTAATGATTTCAGCTCCCATCGCATCTGCATGGGAACGAAGCTTAAACGCCAGCTCAAAGCCGCCTACGCCCTGCAGCCCCGGATAATTGTCCACATCCGTAGTATTAATGATCTGGCCGCCGCTCAACGGCTGCTTTTCAATAACTAAAAGAGACAGCCTCGCCCTCTCCCCGTAAATTGCCGCAGCAAGTCCGGCCGGACCGCTTCCTATTATAATAATATCATACATATGTTCTTCCTCCTTGTTCTGTTATTGTAATATAATTGCTTTTGCTTCTCTGTAACTTAGTTCCATTAATTTCTTTGCTTGTCAGCCACAGGCTTTTATGTCATAATGTAGCTATCACAAAAGAAAGGTGGGATTTTTATGGATTTCTCTACAATCGACGCAGCATTGAGCACAATGACTTCTTATGATACTGCTTCATCAGTCAGCTCTTTAAGCCTTGCCTATGCAGTCGGCACTGAGGTACTCAGCCAGTCGCTTGATCTGACAGAGACTATGGGAGCTTCTATGATCCAGATGATGGAGCGCTCCGTAACGCCGGCGGTTGGCGGCAATATTGACCTCTATCTCTAAAACAGATCGGTGCACTCTTTATTTTATAGGAGATCTTTGGTTTCCTATAAAATAAAGAAACCCGCAATCAGGCATCCTATCGAATACTTCCCGAACGCGGATTTTTTATTCTTGCTCTTATTACCCCCTGACTGCGACTGCCTCAATTTCAATCATAACATCTTTTGGCAGACGTGCGACCTCTACGCAGCTTCTCGCCGGATAATCTCCCTCAAAAAATGTCTGATACACCTCATTGATCGCGCCAAAATCATCCATTTCTTTGATAAATACCGTTGTCTTAACAACCTTTGACAGACTGCTTCCCGCCGCCTCCAGTAAATTTGACAGATTCTCTAATGCCTGCTTTGCCTGTGCCGCAGAACCCTCCGGAATCTCTCCCGTTTCCGGTATGACCGGAATCACTCCCGAGGTATATACCATTCCGTTTACCTCGATCGCCTGCGAATATGGTCCGATTGCTGCCGGCGCTTTTTCTGTACTGATTACCTTCTTCATTTCTCAAGCCCTCGCTTTTCTTATTTGATGCAGATCATCCCAACGCTCTGCCCTATAATTTGCGGATCGCACGTTCCGTGATCTCTATGCGCCTTTCCCGATAAAGTCTTCCGACTGCACGCTTAAATGCATTCTTGCTCAGCCCTGTCTCTCTTTTGATAACCTCCGGCGAAGCTTTATCTGTAAAGGGAAGAACTCCCGCAAATTCTTCTATCACTTCCATCACCTTCTCTGCATCCGCCTCCATCTGCAGATAAGCCTTTTCCCGCAATGTTAAATCAAGCTTTCCGTCCGGCTTCACACCAAGCACCTTCGCCTCTATGACATCGCCGATATGAAGTCTGCTGCAGTCCTCATGCGCCGGGATCATTGCCGAATAGCAGTCATCCACCGCCACAAAGGTACCGAAGTCATGCCCAAACTCATAGATCCTGCCATTCACCACATCCCCCTTTTGATAAGGAGAATCCAGCCGAAGCAGCCCATAGAGCTTCTTCATACTCGCACACAACCTGCTGCTTTTATCAATATAAAGCGTCACCAGCACCTCATCGCCCGCCTCTATGCGTGCGGTCATTTCTTTATAGGGAAGGAACAGATCCTTTTCCAGACCCCAGTCAAGAAATGCACCGATCTTTCCGACCTCAAGCACCTTAAGAACCCCAAGCGTTCCAAGCGTCAGCTTCGGACGGTTTGTTGTCGCGATCAGGCGGTCTTTGGAATCCTTATAAAGGAATACCTCAAGCTCGTCTCCTATAGCGGCTTCCTTTGGCACCTGACGAAACGGCAGCAGCACGCGCTGCTCCGCCCCCTCCTGTTCTGCCAAATACACGCCAAATTCTACTTTTTTAATGATCCTTAACTTCTGATATTCTCCCAGCCTCACTTTTGCCTCCATGCCCGCCGTCTTTTACAAACTGCACTACTGCATACGGCCGCTGCTTCTCATTCGCCAATACGACAGTCCTGCTTCCTTGTTCCTCAGTAACAACCGGATACAGGCGATCGCCAAGCATCGCTGAGCGCTTGTACTCCACTCTTAAGCCGCTTACCTCGTAATCCTGCGGCAGATATTCCAGCGCAGCTTCTATATAACGCTCATTGTTCATATGCCCATTCGTATCGATCCAAGCATGCGCGACACGCAAGGGCTCTTTTTCCTCTCCGCCCTCCGGCAAAATGATCTTCCTCTCGCTCCAATCTCCCGAAAGAGGCTCGCCCAGCACATCTTCATAGGCTTTGCAGATCCCCTCCGCAATACGCGCCGGACGCATGGTCTTTGCATCCAGAAAGACCCACACTGAATTTGCCCGCACAAGAGGCTCGCCCTGTGCACTCTCCAGCAAAAAATTTCGGTACCCGCAGAAGCCCCGAAAAGCGTAGGGCCATGTCTTTACGCAAATTTCCTCTCCGAATATCGGTTTGCGTACAAGCTGCACCTCCCAGGAGGAGATCACCCATGCCGCATGGATTTTTGTCAGATAATCGACGCCCACACCAAACTGTTCCGACTGGAACGAGCAGCAATCCTGCATATAATTAAAAAGCGCCGGCAAGGTCAGCCTCCTGTGACTGTCCACCTCGCTGTATCTTACTCTGCTCTCAAACTGATACATGCCTCACCCTCCAGACCTGCCGCTTCTATGGCTCCTCCGCTTGTGCCCTCCACTGTCAGAGACGCTTATTTCAGGCTTTCGGCAATCACATCTGCCAACTGCTCAAGCTCCTCCCTCTGGTCGGCATGCATTACAGATTTTACAGTAATCTGCGTATCTAAAATATTCATATCCTTAAGCTCTCCCAGCTGCTCCCGCATCTGCTTGGCAGTCGTGACGCCCCATGTGCCGCTCTCCAATAATGCCACCGTCTTTTTCTGCACATTTAATGCCTTCATATCCGCAAACAGGTTTTCTAATACCGGATATATCCCTCCATTATAGGTCGGCGCTGCAAATACAAGATGGCTCACTCTGAAAATCTCACTGATCAGCTCCGATACATGCATATTGGAGACGTCGTACACGGCAATCTTCTTTATGCCGCGCTCCGCAAGCGCGCCTGCGAGCGCATCTGCTGCCGAAGCCGTATTTCCGTACATTGACGCGTAGATAACGGCAACCGCCTTCTCCTCTGCCTCATACGCGCTCCACTTCTGATATTTCTCTAAAATATATGGCAGATTTTCTCTCCAAACAGGACCGTGCAGCGGACATATGATCTCTATCTCAAGTCCTGCCGCTTTTTTGAGCAGTGCCTGTACGGAAGGGCCGTATTTTCCAACGATATTCGCATAGTAGCGTCTGAAATCTGCCAGCCACTCCTGCTCGATCGAAAGCTCGTCCGCAAAAATATTTCCGTTTAATGCGCCGAACGTTCCAAAGCCGTCCGCAGAAAATAACACCTTATCAAGCACGTCATACGTTACCATAACCTCCGGCCAGTGCACCATCGGCGCAAGCATGAACTGAAGCGTGTGCTTTCCGGTATTTAGGGTATCCCCCTCCTTCACCGTCACTGCACGCTCCTCAAACGCCGTGCCGAAAAACTGCTGCATCATACAAAAGGTCTTGGCATTTCCAACGATAGAAATGTCAGGGTATCTGCGCACAATATCTCCGATCAGGGCGCAGTGATCCGGCTCCATATGGTTGACAACCAGATAATCAAGTGCACGACCGCCAAGCACATGCTCAAGATTCTCAAAAAACTGTCCTGCAACCCCGGTATCAACCGTATCAAGCAGCACCGTCTTCTCATCTAAAAGGACATAAGAATTGTAGGATACCCCTCTTGGAATCGGGAACATATTTTCAAACAGAGCCAGTCTGCGATCACTCGCACCAATCCATATAATGTCTTCAGTTACATTTCTTACGTTATACATTTCTTTCCCTCCTGCTAAATCTCTGCGCAATTTTTCAGCAACCTTTCCTCTGCAAAACGAGGGAAGGCTGCTGCTTTTCTTATGCCTGTCTTCCACAGCACTGCTTATACTTCTTTCCGCTGCCGCACGGACACGGATCATTTGGATAGACCTTTGCTGCCACACGCCGCTTCGGCGCATTGGCGGAATCATCTTTATTGGTTCCAGTGACTTTTGCCACCTGCTCACGCTCTACCTTTTCCTCAATCTTTACATGGTAGAGCAGCCGGATCGTATCCTCCTGAATGCTTGCCGTCATATCGTCAAACATATCAAAGCCCGCCATCTTATACTCCACGAGCGGATCTTTCTGTCCATAGGATTGTAAACCGATTCCCTGGCGCAGTTGGTCCATATCATCAATGTGATCCATCCACTTACGGTCGATCACCTTCAATAAAACCACGCGCTCCAGCTCGCGGAACTGCTCCGGGTTCGGGAACTCCGTTTCCTTTGTCTCGTACAGCTTCACTGCCCGCTCCTTTAGCAGATGCTTCAATTCCTTATGGCTCTTAACGCTGTCTACATCCTCTGCGCTCACCGGCTGCATCGGAATGATCGGGATCAGAAGCTGGTTCAGCTCGTTTAAATCCCATTCTTCCTTCGGAATGTCTGCCGAGATGCAGGTATCAACGCTGTTCTCCACACGATCGGTAATCATCTTAAAGATTGCATCGCGCATATTCTCTCCGTTTAATACACGCAGACGCTCCTTATAGATAATCTCTCTCTGATCATTCATAACCTGATCGTATTCCAGCAGGTTCTTTCGGATTCCATAGTTATTTCCCTCAATCCGTGTCTGTGCCTTCTCAATCGCAGTGGTGAGCATCTTGTGCTGTATCTGCTCATTTTCGGGAACACCGAGCGCATTAAACGCAGCCATCAGACGTTCGGAACCAAACAAGCGCATCAGGTCGTCCTCCAGAGAAATAAAAAACTGTGATTCTCCGGGATCTCCCTGACGTCCGGAACGCCCGCGCAGCTGATTATCAATACGTCTGGACTCATGACGCTCGGTACCGATGATCTTTAGCCCTCCGGCAGCCTTCGCCTCGTCATCCAGCTTAATGTCCGTACCGCGTCCCGCCATATTCGTCGCGATCGTAACCGCGCCATGCGCGCCCGCTCCGGCTACGATTTCCGCCTCCATCTCATGAAACTTCGCATTCAGGACCGTATGTGGAATACCCTCTCTCTTAAGCAGGGCGCTGACCGTCTCAGAGGTCTCGATCGTAATCGTACCGACTAACACCGGCTGTCCCTTCTCATGCGCCTCTCTGACCGACTCCACCACAGCGCGGAATTTTTCCTTCTTTGTCTTGTATACCACATCCTGTCTGTCTATACGCGCAACCGGACGGTTCGTCGGAATCTCAACAACATCCATTCCATAGATGTCGCGGAACTCCTTCTCCTCTGTGAGCGCCGTACCGGTCATACCTGCCTTTTTCTCAAATTTATTGAAAAAGTTCTGGAAGGTGATCGTCGCAAGCGTCTTGCTCTCGCGCTTCACCTTGACATGCTCTTTTGCCTCGATCGCCTGATGCAGACCGTCCGAGTAACGCCGTCCCGGCATGATACGTCCGGTAAATTCATCTACGATCATTACCTGATCGTCCTTTACCACATAATCCTGATCGCGGAACATCAGATTGTGCGCCCGCAGCGCAAGAATGATGTTGTGCTGTATCTCAAGATTCTCCGCATCCGCAAGATTTTCAATCTTAAAGAACTGCTCGACACGCTTTACACCCTCCTGTGTGAGCGTGACAACCTTGTCCTTCTCATTGACGATGAAATCTCCCGTCTCCTCCTGCTCCAGTCCCATAATGGCATCCATCTTGGAGTACTCCGGCATATCCTCGCCACGCTTTAGCTGCCGCGCAAGGATATCGCATGCCTCATACAGCTTTGTCGACTTGCCGCTCTGTCCCGAAATGATCAGCGGCGTACGCGCCTCATCGATCAGTACAGAGTCCACCTCATCGATGATCGCATAGTGAAGTCCGCGCTGCACAAGCTGCTCTTTATATATAACCATGTTATCACGGAGATAATCAAAGCCAAGCTCATTATTTGTAATATAGGTGATGTCACAGTGATATGCGTCTCTGCGCTCATCGTTCGTCATAGAGTTTAAGACAACACCGACCTTTAAGCCGAGAAACTCATGCACCTGTCCCATCCACTCGGCATCACGCTTTGCCAGATAGTCGTTGACGGTAACGATGCAAACGCCCTTGCCCTCTAAGGCATTCAAATATGCAGGCAACGTCGACACCAGCGTCTTACCCTCACCGGTACGCATCTCCGCGATACGCCCCTGATGTAAGATCACGCCGCCGATGATCTGCACGCGGTAATGCTCCATGCCAAGCACGCGCCTTGCCGCCTCCCGTACCGTCGCATAAGCCTCCGGCAGCAGATCGTCTAACGTCTCCCCCTTTCCAAGACGCTCTTTATACTCCTTTGTCTTGTTCCTTAATTCTTCATCGGAAAGCGCTCCCATAGCGTCGCGGTAGCTCTCTACCTTATCGACGATTGGATAAATACGTTTGAGCTCGCGCTCACTGTGAGTTCCGAAAATCTTGGTCAATGCACCCATAAAAACTCCTATCCCGGCTGTATGCCATCCTTAGGCATAGCCCTCATTCTTCCTGCGCCGCTGTCAAAAGGGCACAGTTCTCGCACAATATCAGTATTGTAACACTTTTTTTTCGCTATCACAATAAAAATAACTGGAAACGATTTGTAAACTTTTTATTAACTTTTCACAAAGAAAATACTTGCAACCATTCTCTCATACCCTTATACTGGTAAGAAAAACGTTATATTATTCCATGGAGGGCATACAGCTATGACATACACCTACCAGACACAGGGTACCTGCGCCACAAAGATCGAATTGGAGCTCGACGGAAACATCGTGCGCAATGTAAAATTTACCGGAGGCTGCAACGGCAATCTGCAAGCGATCCCGAAGCTTGTCGAGGGTCTTACCGTTGAGCAGGTGGAGGAAAAAATCGGCGGCATTTCCTGCGGCGGACGCCCGACCTCCTGCGGTGACCAGCTTGCACGAGCCTGCCGCGCGGCTTACGAGGCTTCCAAAAACAGCTGACACGCCGGCTTTGCAGGATCATGTCAGACAAACGGGCAGCAAAGAGCCAAAGTACCGGCTCTTTGCTGCCCGTTTTTATTAACATAAGAGCGGCTCTCAAAGCGTGTCGCTCGTTGTTTCTTTTCCCTGTCATACACCTGCACAGATCAGGTATTTCACCGCCATGTCTTAGACTGGATTCTGCATGATCGGCTGAAGCTGCCTGCCGCTCATTGCCGCCTCGATCGTTTCCGGGAGAAGCTCCATTTTTGCGATCATGGAATTTGGCTTGCTCTTGCAGTTGTCCTGTCCGAACGGAACAAAATAAATATTCTTCATATTCATAAGCATACCGATGTTCTTAAAGCTTGCGCCCAGCGCATCATTTGTCGAAATCGCTATGACTAACGGCTTGCCGTTTCTCATATGCGCCTTTGTCGCCATCAAAACCGGCGTATCGGTAATCCCGTTGCACAGCTTTGCCGCCGTATTTCCGGTACAGGGCGCGATCACCATAATATCCAGAAAATTGTTCGGTCCGATCGGCTCTGCCGCACAGATCGTCTTTATTCCCTCATTTCCGGTAATTTCACAGATACCGTCCACATATTCCCGTGCGCTGCCAAACCTTGTGTCACAGGTCTGCGCATTAAACGAAAAAATCGGCACTACGTTTGCTCCCAGATCACACAGATGCTGTATCTCTTTTCTTGCCTTTGCGAAAGTACAAAAAGACCCGGTAATTCCAAGCCCTATATTATAATTTGAAAAATCCATCAGTCAATTCCCTCCCGCAGCATAAAACGTTCCAGCGCTCTGCCAAGAATATAAGCGCTTTCCTTCGGCGCATATTTCCCCGGAATCCCAAGCACTAAATCCGCACGGATCCCGTATTCCTTCGCACATGCAAAATCCGTTCCGCCCGGCTTTGAGGCAATATCAAGAATATAGGCGTCGCGCGGCAATTCACGGATGATCGTGCGCGTCACCACGGGCGCGGGCACTGTATTGACAAGCATTGCCGCCCCCATCGCCTCCTCTGCCCCAAATGCGAAATCGACTGCATAAAATCCGTCTTTTTTTGCCGCCTTGCGCACCTCCCTGCGCCGCGCCAAAACCGTTACGCGCGCGCCAAGAGCCGCTAAGCGCTCTGCGATCGCCTTTCCGCAGCAGCCGTATCCCGTGACGATGATCTTTGCCTCGTCAATATTATATGGACTGTGATTGACCAGCTCTGCGATCACGCCCTCCGCCGTCGCAACAGCGTTCTCCTCCGTCACGATCTCATCCTCCATAAAGTCAAGATAATGAATATCGCGCCGTTTCAAAATTTCCTTCTGCTCTGCCGAAAAGCAGCCGCCAAGCACCAACGTGCCGTTTACCAGATTTTTATTTAATATATCGTTTAACTTCTCCTGCTCTGCAAGCTTTGATACTGGAATCGGAAGTATCAACATGTCTGCATCTGCCAGAAAAGCCTTCAGCTTTTCTAACTGTTCCACGACCGTCTCACTATTTCTGATATCCAGGCAGCGCACATTTATTCCTTTTTTTGTGAGCAGCTCTGCCAGATATACCTGGCGCATGTCACTGATCAGAAGTATTGTCTGTCTCTCCATAAGATTACGCTCCCTTCCCTTTATCATATGAAAAAGGCGCGCTGTGGTTCCAGCCGGAGCAAGACAGAAATGACAGAAAGTTCATAAATAGATGTCCGCAAAAAACAGCGCTCTCCGATCGTGCCATGCATTTCCCCGCAGGCAGACTGTTCGCCTGCCCGCATGTCAAAAAGCCGCTTATCCAAGGCTATCTCCTGTGCAGAGTATCGTTCATTTTTTTTACATTATATCTGCCGATGGCATAATTGATCCCCCATATCGCAGCAAAAAGCCCTGCAAAAATCCCAAAATACCCTGCCGCACCGCTAAAGCTGTGCTCCATCCAGCCGGTAATATATGCAATCGGCATCATGACCGCCGCCGCCACAAAAAAATATACGCCCGTCTGCTTTATGATGCCCCATCTGTCAATCTCCCAAATAACAGAAGCCATCGCGCACACCGCCCCGATCACCCCGCATAAAAAAGCCTGCAGGGCAACCGCATGGATCTCACTTCCCACTGCTTCTACAAACTGCGGAGTACAGGGCACATAATATCCCTCCCCCCAAACAAACGAGCTTGCAATCGCAAGCGCTTCTCCCAGCGCCATACCGAGCGGGAATCCTAACAAACCGCGCCTGATCATTTCTTTTTTCATCTTCTCCACCTCATATCCCTAATATTTTTTTGATTTTTGAAACATATCTTCTCGACACAAAGGATGACGTTCCATTCATCAGCTCGACACAAATAGTCCCCGCAAAGCTCAGGTCAAAATTTTTCACCTTTTTTAAATTCACGATTTCCGAGCTTGAGATACGGACAAACTGATTTGGGTCTAAACGCTCCTCGACCTCATACAGCCTTAGACGCAGCGTGTATTCTCCGCTGTCTGTCACGGCAAAGACTTTACTGTTTGCAGCATAGATTCTGATCATTTCGCTTTGCTCCAACACTGCGATCCTTTCAGCTTTGCTGCCGGAAATAATCTGCGGGTTATTCTCCGTGAGCTTTTGCACCAGCCTTGTGACCTCCTCCGTCATCTCTGCCGTCAAAACGATTACTTTCGGTTCCGCGTAAGCAGCATCCATTTTTATCTCTATCTGCATTGTCGCAAACACCTCCTCTCTGCTGCCATTATAAAAAGGAATCCCTGTGGCTATCAACAGATCCACGACAGGTGGTCGATTTTGGGATATAAGTGGTTTTTCCTCTGTCAATTCCACGGATTGTCCGGACTTGGGTCTGTCGGATCCCAGCCACGGTTTGGACTCTCTAAATCAATTTTTTCAGCTTCCGGCTTGCCAAGCGGTCCGGGGTCTTCCCCGTCATAGATTTCCACCGTCGTGCCCTCGGAACAATTTTCTGCAATCCATTTTGCATCCTCTACGGTCAGGCGTACACACCCCATCGACGCCTGCTGCCCAAGCTTATTGTACTTCTCTGCAGCAAGTGTATTTTCCGCTTTCTTATAATAGGGCACAGAATGAAACAGGATACCGCCGTGTATCCTTGTCGCATACTGCCCGTACACATTTCCGTACAGCTCTCTCCAACGGTATTTTGTGGAAATCTGGTACACGCCGCGCGGCGTTGCATTATATAAACCTGTGGAGCAGATCATCGCCTTGTAGGGCACCGTATACTCACCGGCAGAATCGAGCGTGTAAACAGTGATGCAATTCTGCGCGCGGTTGATGCGGATGTAATAAGGAAGGGAACGTCCCTCCGCCTCATCCTCTAAGCTTTCTACAGCGTCCCCCGTGCTTGTCCTGGCTTCTGATTCCGGCTCCTCCTTCACCTCCTGCTTCTGCGCCGTTTCCCCTTCCGGCTCTGCCAACGGCGCTTCATTTCCCTGCGCCATATCTTCGCCATTCAAAGTCCCGGGCGGCTGCTTCGTCTCCTCCAGTATCTCATTTTCCGTACTCTTATCCAGCGCAAGCTCCTCTCTCTGATACCCCTCGCTCCAAAAGCCGTTGTCTCCGCTAAACACAGCAAGCGCCGGTATATTCCACTCAAAGCGCAGCGCCGCAAACTCAAGCGCCGTGAGCGCGCACAAAAAGGCAGTCACTGCCGCTACGCCAAGAACGACAGCCCTGCCTCCGAAAAAAACTGTTAGCCTGTTTTTTATAGAAATCTTCTTTTTCATATCACACTCGTCTGCTTTTATAACTGCGTTTCTACAAAAATATCATAGATCGCCCGAATCGCATTCTCAAAGTCCTCATTGCTGACGCCTATGATGATATTAAGCTCTGAGGAGCCCTGATCGATCATTTTTACATTGATGCTCGCATGTGCGAGCGCCGAAAAAATCCTTCCCGCCGTTCCTCTTGTCGAGCGCATGCCGCGGCCCACAACCGCGATCAGCGCCAGATCGCTCTCAAGCTCGATGCTGTCCGGCTTTGCCAGACGATGGATCGCGGAGATCACCGCCTGCTCCTTGCCCTCAAACTCCGGCTGATGCACAAACACCGTCATCGTATCAATGCCCGACGGCATATGCTCAAAGGAAATGTTGTTTTCCTCAAAAGCGCTTAGGACCTTTCTTCCAAATCCGACCTCCCCGTTCATCATATCCTTATCAATATTGACTGACACAAAGCCCTTCTTGCCCGCAATTCCTGTGATCGTGTACTTCGACTGGTGACAGGTGCTCTCAACGATCCAGGTTCCTTCCTCGTAGGGCGCATTCGTATTGCGGATATTGATCGGAATCCCCGCCTTTCTGACCGGAAAGACCGCCTCCTCATGCAGCACACTTGCGCCCATGTAGGAAAGCTCCCGCAGCTCCCGATAGGTGATCGTTCGGATCGTCTGCGGATGATCTATGATTCTTGGGTCCGCAATCAAAAAGCCCGAAACGTCCGTCCAGTTCTCATAGCAGCCCGCCTGCGCCGCACGCGCCACGATCGACCCTGTAATATCCGAGCCACCTCTGGAAAAGGTCTTTACTGTTCCATCCGGAAGCGAGCCATAAAAGCCCGGCACAACCGCCGTCTCACAGGTGGCTAAACGGGCTGCCAGAACCTCATTTGTCCGCTCCGCATCAAACTCTCCCTTACCGTTAAAAAAAATCACCTCCGCGGCGTCAATAAATTCATAGCCGAGATAATTCGCCATGATGATGCCATTGAGATATTCTCCACGGGACGCCGCATAATCGACCCCCGCCTTCTGTTTAAAGTTTTCGCTGATCTTGCGGAACTCGTCCTCTAAGGACAGCTTCAGATTTAATCCATTGATAATCGAGTCGTAGCGGTCCTTGATCTTCATCAGAGGAATCCGAAACTCCTCGTCCGCTTCCACAAGCGCATAGCAGGCATACAGCATATCCGTGACCTTCGTGTCCTTTGCGTTGCGCTTTCCCGGAGCACTCGGTACCACATATCTGCGTCCCTGATCCGATTGTACAATTTTGCCGGCCTTCGCAAACTGCTCTGCGCTCGCCAGAGAGCTGCCGCCGAATTTTACGACTTTTATCATTTCCTTGCTCCTCCAATTACCAGCATCCCTAAAGTTTTCTATTTTTACTTTTTCCGACTGCTTTTGCAATTTCCTATAACGAATATAATATTAATCATTAATAGCGCTTCCGTCAAATGCTTTTTTGAAAAAATACCTATTCGACTGCCACCGGACCAAAGAGAATTTCACGCCTCACATAAAGCGACATATCCTCACGCGTCGCAAAACGCCATTTTACGAGTGTAAACTCCATATTCTCAAGCTCTAACGCGATAATGCCGCCCGGATGCACACAACTGCCCGTATTCAAATAGAAGCGCTCACCCTCTGCGCCTGCAAGCAGTCTTGGTCGATGTGAGTGTCCCGCCACAAGATACACCTCATACTGGGACGCCCAGTGCGCAAGACAGCGTTCATGACGCGCCGCCTTCCTGTAATTGCGCGCCGCGCTTGTCGGATCTAACACACCGAAACGTTCCAGCGGCTTCCACAGATAGCGTACCAAAAACCGTGCCAAACGCCAGCAGACACAATTAAAAAAATCTGCCTGATGCCCGTGCAGCATGGCAACATCGTGTCCTCCCTCCCTGTTTTTAAGGAGCACCGCCTCCGGCAGCGTTTTTGCAAGCTCCATATCATGGTTTCCGTACAGACGCACAATGCGTCCCTCCCTCTCCAGCTCCAAAAACAGGCAATAAACATCCTCATGACAGCTTCGGATACGCGATACGCTGCGGTTTTCCCACAGCTCCTCCCCGTCTCCCAGCTCCACATAAAAAAATCCACGCTCCCTGTAACAATTCAGCGCCGCATAATACAGATTTTGATTTTTCAGAAAATTGTCATTCATTGTGCCTTCGCCCCTGTGGCAATCACTCATGATCACATAGCGGCTGCACGCATTTAGCGGAAGCTGCAGGGCATTTTTCAATGCCCTGTCAATTCTTCTCTTACACCCCATGCCCATTCCTTCTTCTATCACTGCTCTTTGGATAACGTCTGCCCGAAAGACGCAGCATTCTTAACAGGCAGCCCGGCATCTGATAATACAGAAACAAAAGCCCATCCGGCGCACTGCAAAACGGTCTTGTAAACAGACGGTACCAAAAACAATGCAGTCGGTTAAAGCACTGTGCCATCTGGCGCAGGAAACGCGCAGGAAACGGATAACACTCGCCAAAATCAAGTCGGACAAAAACCTCTCTGCCGCAGAGACGGTACTTCCCCCGCGGGATCTTGCTTTCACGCAGCCCCCGCAGCATCGCCTGCGCCATCTGCCGATCCCCAAAGGTGACCGTTGCAAAAAGAGCCGTCTCCCACGGCTGGGAAAACATCCCCATGCGAAAGCCGGTCAGCCACCAGTGACGTTCGCAATACTCATACAGCTTTCTACCGTTTCGCTCAAGACGACAGCAGATTTTCGGCAATTCCTCATCCTCTGCTGCAAGAAAATGCGCGGTCGGATAAGCATGGGGCGGTATCTCCTCCTCCATGTGATACACGCCGACCTCGCCGCCCGTATTGATACCGTACTGCCCCTTCCAAAACTCAATCAGCCACGTCTTTCCCCCGTAGTCGAAATATACCGGAAAAGCGTCAAGCACCATGCACGCGCCAAAAGCCCCGCGGTCAAAAGCCGCCGTATACCCAATCCTCCTCTGCCATGCGTCCCTCCTGGTGGAAAATACCCCCTCCCGTTCGTCATAAAAAAAGCCAAATGGTTCTGCCAGCTCATTTAAGAGCGCTGTCTTTTGCGGCAATTCCATTTGACATATCTGTTCTTTGATTTTTCTTCTCCGAACCACCAAGCTCCGGCAAAGCACAAACAGCAGCAGCGCTGCGCAAAGCAGCGCGCCTGCCGTTTTCCATCCGATCATCGTGCCAACAGACCCCTCGCAAAGAAATCTGCCATTTCAAGCACATGCTTCCTAAGATCACGGAACGTATCAATGCTTGTGCCGTATTCGCCGTTTAATTGCTGCTCAATCGCCTCTCTTGTCATATCAAGATAATTGAGTATCATATTTCTTGTCTCTCTCCCACTAAAATAAGGATTGAGTTCTCCAAACAGCGAAGCCAGTTCATTCGCATTTGCATACCATTCCTTGATCAGCGCATCATAATTCTCGCGGTTGCCGGATTTCTGCGAGCGGATGAGCTCTCCTGTTAGTTCTGCATGTCTGACGAGCAGCCCGCGCAGACGTCTTGTCGCCTGAAGCGGAAGATAATTCGCAAAAACATCCGTAATCTCGTCTGCCGCCTGAAACATCCGTTCTTCTACCTCCTGCTGATCCCTTCCGTCCGCAGAAACGCTCATGAGATACATTCTGGTCCAGAAAATCAGATCAAGCCATGCAAGTCGCATATCTGCACGAAGATTTTCCACGGCGTTTTCCTGCTCATTCGGGGTTTCCCCGCTTTCTCCCGGAGCGCCCGGCATTCCCGGCATCCCCGGCATTCCCGGCACACTTGGTATGATCGGTATGACGGGTCTTGCCGGTACATCCGTATCGGTGCCTTCATAGCCTCTGCCCGGACAAATCTGAAGCTTCATACCAATCTGAAGATTATAAGGATTGACCCCCGGATTCCCAAGAATCAGCTCCGTGACAGTGGTATCATACTGTCTCGCAAGCCGGTAGAGAGAATCTCCCTGCTGTATGGTGTGTACGATTCTATTCTGACAATACATAAAATTCCAACGTTTTTCGTTTTCTCTATATCATATGTCGCAGGCCGTCTTTGGTGCGTCAGAGAAAACCGGCAAACATCGGCGCGAAAATCACGGTCAAAAGCCCCGCTACCGCGATCGAAAGACTGCTCATTGCACCTTCTATCTCTCCTAATTCCATTGCCTTTGCCGTTCCTACCGCATGAGCCGCAGAGCCGATCGCAATTCCCTTCGCCACGGGCTCCTCGATTTTAAACATCCGGCAGACTAGCTCTGCGATAACATTTCCGAGGATTCCTGTTACGATAATGACCGCAACCGTAATCGTCACATAGCCGCCAAGCTCCTCGGAAACCCCCATGCCGATCGCTGTCGTAATCGACTTTGGCAAAAGCGTAACGTACTGGGCATGGTCAAGCTCAAACAGGCGCGAGAGCACAAGGACACAGATAATTCCGGAAAACACGCCGGAGAGCAGACCCGCCAGAATTGCCCATGCGTGCTTCTTTAAAAGCTCCACCTGCTCATAAAGCGGAATCGCCAGGCAGACCGTTGCGGGCGTCAGAAGATAGCTTAAGTAAACAGCTCCCTGATTGTAGGTCTCATAGGGAATATCGAAAACAACCAGCACGAGCATCACCAGCGCAATGGAGATCAGAAGCGGATTGCAGATTGCCCACTTTAACTTCTTTTTTAAGAATAATCCCAGCTCATACCCTAAGACACTGATCACAACTCCGAAAAACAGCGACTGCTGCGCAAACTCATTCATGCTTCTTCCTCCCTCCCTTTCGGATCACATACTGCGTCACAAGCCCTGCGGACGCCATCACGATGATCGTTGATACTGCCATGATAACCGCTGCCGGAATGACCATTGCCTGCAGCGACTCCCAAGATTCCAGCAGCCCGACCGCCGCCGGGATAAACATTAACGGCATGATCTCAATGAGGAATCTCCCCACCTCACGCACTGCCTCAAGGCGTATGATGTGCAGTTCCAGAGCCGCAAATAACAGCAGCAGACCGTAAATACTCGCCGGAACGGGAAGCGGCAGCAGCTCCTTTAAGCCCTCCCCAAGAAGCGAGATTCCCACGATCAGCAAAAATTGTCTCATATATTTCATCTTTCTTCTCCTTTTTCTCTTTTTGGGCAAGTCCCATTATAGCACGTTGGCACAAAAAGAAAAGCCACAGCACAAAATATATACTTTGACTATCAAATTATCTTGACAAACCTTCTGTTTTCCAGTATGATGCATTTAGTTTGACTATCAAAGTTTTAAGAGGAGACCGATTTATGAGTGTACGAATTATTACAGATTCTGCCTGCGATCTGACAAAGGCACAGGCGGATGCATTAAATCTTACTGTTTTACCGTTAAAGACAATTTTCGGAGAGGAGGAATATTTAGACGGGGTAACACTTTCCCACCGACAGTTTTTTGAAAAATTAATTGAAAGCGATTGTATGCCGACCACAAGCCAAATTCCTCCGCACGAATTTGAGGCTGTTTTCCGCAGTGTAAAGGAAGCGGGCGATACCGCAGTTGTCATCACGCTCTCCTCCAAGCTCTCCGGTACTTGGCAGGGCGCGCATATTGCACAGGAAGGCTACGAGGACTGCATCCATATTGTCGACAGCGAAAATGTCTGCATCGGCGAGCAGCTTCTTGTGCGTCATGCCTGTGCGCTGCGCGAGGAAGGGGTGTCGGCAAAAGAAATTGCCGGAATCTTAGAATGGCGCAGAAAGGATATTCACCTGATCGCGCTTCTTGACACCTTAGAATATCTAAAACGCGGCGGGCGCATTTCCGGCGCTGCCGCACTTGCCGGAAGTCTGCTTTCCATTAAGCCGGTGCTCACTGTCACAGACGGCGAGGTACATGTGCTCGGAAAAGCCAGAGGCTCAAAAAACGGCAGTAATATGCTGCGGGAGGAGACTGCCAAATGCGGCGGTATCGATTTTGCCATGCCGTATGCGCTTGCCTACAGCGGTCTGGACGATTCGCTGCTCAAAAAATATATCGCGGATAATAAATCTCTTTGGAAAGACTATACCGATGAACTCCCCGTCACCACCATCGGCAGCGCGATCGGTACGCATGTCGGTCCGGGCGCGATCGCAGTCGCATTTTTTGCAAATACAAGACGCTGACAACAGCGCATTCCGCCTTGCACGGCGGGCAAAAAATGAGTGATTTTCTTAGCCGAAAATCACTCATTTTTTCATTGTATGCACTTCTTCTCAGTTCTCCGCCAAAAGCTTCTCCACCTTTGCAAGACGCTCATAAAACTGTTCGTAAAAATCTGTCGCCGTATCGTAAGGCGTGATAAAAAACAACCGAAGTACAAACAGATTCAGCGCTTTCTTCGTCTCATCACTCTGCTCTCCTAAAAGCGCCTGCGTAAGCTTTCCGCGCAGACTATGCCACCTAAGAAGAAACTGCTCATACTTCTTTCCGTCCGGCATATCAAGCCACTTACTGACCTTTTTCTTCGTCCGCTCGCTCTTTTGACAGGCATTTGTCTGCAAAAAATAGCGGATGCCATGCGTCTCATAAATCCTGCCAAGCGGAAATACCCGGCATATGCCGGGTCGGTGACTGTGAATCGTGCACCTGCTGTTCTCATTTAAAAAGGCACACCGCTCCTTTTCCACCACCATTGCCAGATTCGGCAGAATCAAGCCCTCCACGGCATGCAGCTCAAGCTCTTGCTGCATCAGCTCCTCAAAGCTTTTTCCGGTTACCGCACAAAGCCGATGCACATCCAGCGGATCAAGGATGATCGTATCGCCCATTCCCTCACAGCATGCGTGGCAGCCCGCACAATCGTTTGCCGCCACACGCACCATATCATTTTCTGTATATATTTTTCCGTCTGAAATATCATTTAAGTCCTGAAACATACCGCGTCTCTTTACTTCCTTTTTATTCGGTAAACGGAATCACTGCACCGTCATAGGTATCATTGATGTACTGCACGATAGCGTCTGACTTTAACACCTCTATCAGCGCCTGCACTCCCTCGTTTGTCTCGTTTCCTTCCTTGACCGCAATGATATTTACATAGGTCTGCGCCGCCTCGGAATCCGATTTCTCATAAGCGATCGCGTCCTTTGCCACGGAATAGCCTGCTGCAAGCGCATAGTTGCCATTTAAAACAACAAATTCCACCTCCGGAACTACGCGGGCAACCTGTGCCGCCTCAAGCTCCTGAATTTCCACGTTGTAAGGGTTTTCCACAATATCGTTTACCGTAGCCTCCAAGCCCGCACCCTCACGGATCTTGATAATTCCGTTGTCCTGCAGCAAAAGCAGCGCGCGCGCTTCGTTTGTCGTATCGTTCGGCACTGCGATCACATCGCCCTCTGCCAGCTCTGATAAGTCTTTTTTTGTTCCCGGATAGATGCCGTACGGCTCATAGTGAATGCCTCCCGCATTGACCAGATGCGTGCCCTTTGTCTCATTGAAATTCTCCAGATACGGGATGTGTTGGAAATAATTTGCGTCAAATTCGCCGCTCTCCACCACCTCATTCGGAAGGTTGTAATCATCAAATACCTTGACCTGCAAATCCCAGCCCTGCTCTGCAAGGATCGGCTTTGCCTGCTCCAGAATCTCGGAGTGGGGCGTTGCGGAAGCCGCTACAGTAATCGTTCCCTTCCCTTCACTTTCTGCCTTTTGTCCGGTCTCCGTACCTTCCGCCTGTACACCGCTGTTTCCTGCGGCTGCACCGCCCTGCTCACCTCCGCAGCCTGCCAGAACGCCAACTGCCAGCAGCCCTGTTAAAATTCCTGCCAAGATTTTCTTCTTCATAATTTCCTCCATTTCTAAAATTGCCATTCTGCAATTTTCCCGTCTTAAGTTATGTTTCTGTTTCTATATTTCGGATGTTATCCTTGTTGCTTTCATGCCGGCGCTTCCTACAAACGCTATCTGCGCCGGTCAAGCTTTGCCGCGATCCGCATTCCTATGGTCTGGAAAATCTGCACCAGCACGATCAATAGGATCACCGTCACAATCATAATCTCTGTCTCATAACGGTAGTAACCGTAACGAATCGCAATATCGCCAAGTCCGCCGCCGCCGACGCTGCCTGCCATTGCGGAATACCCAAGAATCGTCCCGATCGCTATGGTACTTCCCGTAATCAACGAGGTTCTCGCCTCCACAAGCATGACCTTTGTGATGATCGTAAAATTGCTCGCGCCCATTGAGCGGGCCGCCTCAATCACACCGCCGTCTACTTCCTTTAAGGAGGATTCTACCATGCGCCCGATAAAAGGCGCTGCTGCGATCACAAGCGGAACAATCGTCGCCGTCGATCCGTAGCTTTTTCCGACAAGCGCTCTGGTAAACGGAATCAGTAAGATCAAAAGGATCAAAAACGGCACGCTTCGGATGATGTTCGCGATCACATCGAGTATCTTGTAGCACACCGCATTCGGACGGATCCCGTCCTTATCTGTCACCGCCAGCAAAACGCCGATCGGAAGCCCAAATACATATCCAAGCAGTGTGGAGACCACCGTCATATAGACTGTCTCACCGATCCCCCGCACGATCATCATAATCACTTCATTCGTCCACATCTTCCGTCACCTCCTCGATCTCCAAGCCCTTTTCGATCAGATACTGCTCCATTTCCTGTTCCAGCGTCTCATCTGACGGCATCCCTAAGATCATCTCTCCCTTTGCAACGCCGCCCACATTCTTAGTGTCTGCCCGCAGAATGTTCACCGGCGTACCAAACTTTAAGACCATATTGGCAATCACCGGCTCAAAAGCCGAATTTTCAGAAAATACGATCCTAAGCTTTTTATCACCTGCCACACGGTCCGCCTGACGCTCACCGCCGTTCCACTCTGCGCCGCTCTCCCAGCTTCCCTCCGGCCGATCCTTTAAGATCAGTTCACGCGCCGCTTTTGATTTCGGATGATTAAAAATATCCTCCACCAGTCCCTGCTCTGCAATCTCCCCTTTCTCTACGATCGCCACATGGCTGCAAATTTCCCGGATCACCGACATCTGATGTGTGATAATCACGATCGTGATGCCGAATTTACGATTGATCTCTTTCAATAAGGAAAGGATCGACGCCGTCGTCTGCGGGTCTAAGGCGCTTGTCGCCTCGTCGCAGAGCAAAATCTTCGGATTGCACGCAAGCGCTCTGGCAATCGCCACTCTCTGCTTTTGCCCGCCGGAAAGCTGCGACGGATAAGCCTTCGCTTTCTCCTCCAAGCCCACCGTCTTTAACAGCTCATAGGCGCGCTCCCTTGCCTTTGCGTCCTTCTCCCCCTGAATCTGCATCGGAAAACAAATATTGTCAATCACATTCTTCTGCATCAGGAGATTAAAATGCTGAAAAATCATCGCAATATCGCCGCGCTGTGCGCGAAGCTCCTTTTCCGAAAGCTCTGCAAGGCTCCTGCCCTCAATGAGCACCTCGCCGTCCGTGGGACGCTCCAAAAAATTTAAACACCGCACGAGCGTACTTTTGCCCGCGCCGGACATTCCGATAATTCCGTAAATGTCACCGGCTTCGATCGCAAGGCAAATATCCCGCAGCGCTTCCACGGTATTGCCCTTTTGCTCAAAGCTTTTATATAAATGACGTACTTCAATCATTGGCATATGCTTTTTCTCCTGTTTCGTAAATTTACAATAGCTATTATAGCAACCGTTCCAAAAACGCGCTAATACGAGAAGCCGATAGTCAGTTATAGGAAGTCCCTATAGCAAACCCTCGGCTTCTTTTCACATAATCTTATCCTTATACTTTTTTAGCTCCTCAATATAGATTTCTCCGGTATGACTGATCGTCGCCCCCTTGCGCTTGACATATCCGATGCGCATTTTCTCTGTCTCCGCAAGCGGTACGGCAAGATATTCGCTTCCGTTTAATTCCTCACAGATAATGCCGGAGCAGAGCGTATATGCGTTCAAGCCCTTCATAAAATTTAGCAGCGTCGCCCGGTCCGTCGCCTTGATCAGCCGCCGGTACTCATAAGTGCTTTTCATTTCCTCCGCCAGATACAGTGAATGGTTCTTTCCCTGATCAAAGGAGAGACAGGGATATTCGTCGAGCTCCTCCATCGTGATAACCGCTTTTGAGGCAAGCGGATGACCGTTCCACAGATAGACATAAGTATCACAGGCAAACAGCTCCGTAAATTCCAGCCCCTTTTCATGGATGATCTTTGCCATCACCTTTTCGTTGAAATCATTAAGATAAAGTACCCCGATCTCACTCTTAAAATTGCGCACATTCTCCATGACATCATAGGTCGTCGTCTCATTCGCCGCAAATTCGTAACTGTCAATTCCCGCCCGCTTGACCGTCTCCACAAACGCATTGACGGCAAATGTATAATGCTGCATGGAAACGCTGAACTTCTCTCTCGTCTGCTTCTCCACATAGCGGGACTGCAATAATCCAAACTGCTCCGTCACCTGTCTGGCATAGCCTAAAAACTCCTCGCCCTCCGGCGTGATCACAATCCCCCGGTTGGAGCGCAGGAAAATCTGCATTCCAATCTCCTGCTCCAATTCCTTTATTGTCTCTGAGAGGCTCGGCTGTGACAAAAAAAGGTGCTTTGCCGCCTCATTCATCGAGCCGCAGTCTGCGATCGTCAACGCATATTTCAACTGCTGCAGTGTCATGGATGTATCTCTCCTTTTCCCTGTTCCAGATAACGCTTCTTACTGGAAAAGCCTCTGCCCGATACCTCGCTCACCTTATTGATGATGACAAAGGCGTCCGCATCTACGCTGTGGATCAGCTTTTCCGTCCGCGCCAATTCACGCATAGACACCACGGTCAAAAGCATCTGCGTGCTGCGCTTCATATAACCGGTCTCACTGTTTATCATCGTAACGCCCCGATCAATATCCGTAAGAACCGCCTGGCGGATTTCTTGTATTTTCTCGCTCACAACCTTGATCTGCATCTTTGCCGTTCCAAGCATCAGGCATTTATCAAGCACGGTACTGTATACGATGACAAGCAGAATGCCGTACAAAATCTGCTCCCCGCTGCTGCGTGATGCCTGAAGCAGCAGGATCATCATATCAAACACATAAATTGCGCCGGAAACCGGTATCTTAAAATAGCGGTTTAGCACAAGCGGCGGAATATCCATACCGCCCGTGGACGCTCCCATCCGTATCACGATTCCGATTGCGGCACCGATGCAAATACCGCCGAACACCATGCACAGCAGCATATCGTCGGTCAATCGGTATCCTCCAAGCAGTCTTGTGATCAATTCTAATGCAATGGGGTAACTGAACGTACTTACAATGGTATTTGCCGCAAATTTTTTGCCGAACACAAAAAAACCGATCAAAAACATCACAAGATTAAACACAAACACAAATGCCGTGACCGAGATCCCTGTCACATCTGCCACAAACAGACCGATACCGGTCGAGCCTCCTGTGATCAGCCCGCCCGGTACGATAAACATTGCTACGCCAAATGCGTAGAGACAATTTCCAAGTACTACCATGAGTGTCTCTGTGATCCGTTTTAAAATTTCATTCATTTTCTTTCCTACCTTCTGCCGTCATCGTCCTTCTGCTTTTCTGAAAATAGTCTCAAAATCATCCGACATACTTCCCTGATCGTGGCAAACACAAAAAACATCAGCACAAAGCCAAGCACGCCTGTCATGATGTCGGCAAATTCCATATTGCCGGAATGGGTGATCTTCTGACCGATCTCAATGGCAAAGGTGAGCACGATAATAAGCGTAAATACATAGATCCATGTGAGTGTGAGCACATGGTTTCTTTGGACAAGCCAGCGGAATATCGGATAAATGCCGAACACAAGTCCCATACCCAAAACGCCTACCACTAGAAAGTGCAGTTCCTTGTCTGTAAAATTGTACTCAAACGCATCGTTTAAATGCAGAATGTAATTGTGTATCTTTGTAATCCATCCTACCGCCCAATAAAGCATCTCTTTCATAGCGTCACCTGCTTTCTAAAATCACATCTTATTTGCCAGCAATGTTTTCTAAAAACAGATTACTACGAATCGAATGGATGTGCAAGTTACTATGCTAGCAGAATAAATTTTATTTCGTACTGTCTACTGTCTGTCGGATAATGTCACGCATAATATCCTCGGTCAGTTGTCCGCTCGCATAGCCGTATACGTTCCCGTCCTTATTCACCATAAAGGTTGTCGGATAGGAAAATACTCCGTACTGCATGAACATCTCTCCGCCCTCATCCATCACAACCGGATAGGTATAGCCGTTTTCCTCCAAAAATGCAGTAATTTCTTCCTCTGACTTCTCTCCGCCATAGTTTGGCGCAGCAACCCCAAGAATCACAACCGAGTCATCCCCCGCGTCCTGATATTCCTCATAAAGCTTTTGAATATCGGGCATCTCGGCACGACACGGCGGGCACCATGTTGCCCAGAAATTCAAGAATACCGTCTTTCCTTTATAGTCAGAAAGCTTATGTGTGTTTCCGAACTGATCTGTGAGTGTAAAATCAATCGCAGGAATCAGCTCCCGGTCCGGCTGCGTATTCTTATCACCAGAATCCTCTGATCCTGTACCCTCCGAAGCTGCAGCATCCTTCCCGTCATCTGCCGTGCTCTCGCTGCCGCCGCTGGCTGCATTTTCGCCCTCTGCGGACTGTCCGCTTTCTTCCTGTACTCCGGCATCCGCATCCTCGTCTCCCGCTTCCTCCTGCGCCGAGATGCTCGATAAATAGCCGCTGATAGCGTTCATTTTTCCGGAAAACATCAGCACACCCATTAGGATCATTAAGACCGCGCCGATTTTTACCGTGTACTGCACCACGTTTCTGTGCTTCTTAAATAACTCCAGCAGCTTTGTCGTAAACATGCCAACTGCAAGGAACGGCAGGACAAATCCAAGCGTGTATACGCCGATCAGCGCCATTCCCACAAGCTGTGATTCCGCCGTCGCCGTCATGAGCAATACGCTGGTGAGCGCAGGACCAACGCACGGCGTCCATGCAAAGCTGAACGTAAATCCCATGATCAGCGCCGTGATCGGCGACATTGTCATTTTCGCAAGCGGCGGCAGAAAGCGGCGCTCTTTTCCCAAAAACTCCGATTTTCCAAAAATTCCAAGCTGATAAAGTCCGAATAAAATAATTAAAATCGCACCGATCCTTGTAAATAACAGCTGATTGCTGCGGAAAAAGCTTCCCAATGCGGAAACTCCAATTCCCAGCAGAAAAAACGCAAAGCTTGTGCCGAGCACAAAAAAGATGGTATTGAGCAGCACCTTCCTTCGCGCATAGGTGACTTTTCCATCCTCTCCCATCTGCGCCGTTCCGCCTGACAGATAGCCTATGTAAAGCGGCAGAAGCGGCAGCACACACGGCGAGAAAAAGCTCAGCAGTCCCTGCAAAAATACCGTGATCACCGGTACGCTGACATCTAATGAAAATCCCATTTTATCCTCCATTTCAAAGCAATTTCATGTGAAGAAACGCCAGCCGGTAGGCATCCTTGTCTATCGCTGGCGCTATGTTTCCTATTCGCTCTCAAATGCCTCTTATCCCTGAAGCATCTTAAGAATCTCACTCTTTGTTTTTACTCCGATCGAAGTATTCACTGCTTTCCCTTCCTTAAAGACGATCAAGGTCGGAATCGTCATTACACTAAACTGTCCGGCAAGCTCCGGCTGTTCGTCTACATTTACCTTGCAGATTTTTGCGTCTGTCACCTCTCCGGCAAGCTCCTCCACAACCGGAAGAAGCATCTGGCACGGTCCGCACCATTCTGCCCAAAAATCAACGAGTACCGGCTTATCTGCCTTTAATACCTCTGTCTCAAAATTTTCTTTTGTAATCTTTAATGCTGCCATAATTTCCTCCATTCCGAAGCGTTTCCATAGGTTGATAAGGCTCTAAACAACGAGTGGCACACTTCGCGAGCTGCCCTTATGTTGTAAAATTTACCATGATGAAATTTATGACGCTCCCACATAAATTTCATGTAAATAAACCGCTATGATACAAGCTTTACCTTATCTCCGTATTTCTATTTTGTTTTTTCTGATCAGTATCTATTTTACCCAATTTTTTTATTTTATCTGTGAGTTAGTCACATTCCTTTTTTTCATCCAGCTGTGCCAAAAGAGAGTGCCCGATCGTTCCCTCCGGCATCGGCACGCCAAAATTATCCGCCACCGTTGCGCCGATGACTGCAAAGGTCTCCTGCTCCGGCAGCTTACCGCCCTGCGCCATTGACTTTGCGTATGCAAGAAACGGCACTTTTTCTCTCGTGTGATCCGTTCCTGTATAAGTAGGGTCATTTCCGTGATCTGCCGTGATCATCAAAAGATCATCCTCCCGCAGCGCGGCAAGCAGCGTGCCAAGCTTCTCATCAAATGCCTCAAGCTCCCTTGCATAGCCCTGTGGATTGCGCCTGTGTCCCCACAACGCATCAAAATCAACCAGATTGACAAAACAAAGGCCTGTAAAATCCTCTCCTGCCACTTCGATCGTCTGCTCCATTCCATGCACCGAGCTTTTTGATTTTAGGGCACGCGTGATTCCCTCCCCATCAAAAATATCATTGATCTTTCCGATGGAAATCACGTCCAGCCCCGCGTCCTTTAGGGCATTTAACGCCGTTCTCCCGTATGGCTTTAACGCATAGTCATGACGGTTGCTTGTCCGCTGAAACTCACCTTTTTTCTTTCCGATATATGGTCTTGCAATGACGCGTCCGACCTTCCACTCGTCGCGCATCGTAAGCTCACGGGCGATCTCACAGCAGCGGTAAAGCTCGTCCAGCCCAAACGTCTCCTCGTTGCCGCAAATCTGGAGCACGGAATCTGCGGAGGTATAGACGATCATGTTCCCGGTCGCGATCTCCTCCTCGGCAAGCTCATCCAAGATCTCCGTACCGCTGGCACTCTTATTGCCAATTACCTTATGGCCGGTTCGTTTTTCCAGCTCCTCGATCAGCTCCTGCGGAAATCCCGTATCGGTAAAGGTCTGGAACGGCGTGGTGATCTCAAGTCCCATCATCTCCCAATGTCCGGTCATCGTATCTTTGCCGTTGCTCTTTTCACGGAGCTTTCCGTAATATGCCAACGGCTTCTCAGCCGGAGCAACTGCTTTTAATGGTATGATATTTGCCATGCCAAGCTTCTGCAGATTTGGTATCGCAAGTCCTCCGGCTGCTTCTGCAATGTGTCCCAGCGTATTGACGCCGACGTCTCCAAATCGCTCCGCATCCGGCATTGCCCCAACACCGAGTGAATCCACAACGATCACAAACATGCGCTTATATTTTCTCATGGTTTTACTCCCCCTTCAAAACAAATCTCTTTTCCTTACTTTATCACATATCACTGCTATAATTCCACTAAATCTCTCAACTTTTCTTTCTTTTTTCATTGTCTGTCCGCATCGGCTGTTGTATAATGGATAGCCGTGATATAAAACATGAATGATACGATATGTTTTAAAACAAATGATATGTTTACCTAGGAGATGAAAGTATGAAGCTGCAAAAAGATAACCCCCGCACCATGCACCCTATCGTCACATTTCAGAAAGATCTGCCTGGCATTCTGGTATGTCTCGCGATCGCATTGCCTTCATGGTATCTTGGGAAGGTTTTTCCACTTGTCGGCGGCGCGATTATCGCCATTATCGCCGGAATGGTGATTACCGGTTTTTGGACCGATAAAGGAAGTGCGCAAAGCGGCATCAAGTTTACCTCAAAAATTATTTTGCAGACAGCCGTGGTTCTTCTTGGTTTTGGTATGAATTTGAATGTAATTCTGATGACAGGAAAGCAATCACTTCCAACTTATCATAGGTACGATTGCCACCTCCCTGCTTATCGCTTTCGCGCTTCATAAGGCACTGCACATCCCATCCAATATTTCCACACTGGTCGGCGTCGGTTCTTCGATCTGCGGCGGCTCGGCGATTGCTGCAACCGCTCCGGTCATTGATGCGGATGACGATGAGGTGGCACAGGCGATTTCCGTTATTTTCTTTTTCAATGTGCTTGCGGCAATTCTTTTTCCAATTCTGGGACGTACGATCGGATTTGACACGACAAGCGGCGAGGCATTCGGTATCTTTGCAGGAACTGCGGTCAACGACACCTCATCCGTCACTGCTGCAGCCGCAACCTGGGACAGTATGTGGAGCCTCGGAAGTCAGACGCTTGATACTGCCGTCACCGTGAAGCTGACACGAACGCTTGCCATTATTCCGATCACTCTGGTACTGGCACTCTCCCGCGCACGCAGGGACAAGACGCAAAGCTCCGACGCAGAAAAAATAAAGCTCGGCAAGGTATTTCCATTCTTTATCCTTTACTTTGTCGCTGCGTCCGTTATCACAACGATCGCCGTCAACTCAGGCGTTCCGGCTGACGTGTTCCAGCCGTTTAAGGAACTGAGCAAATTTTTTATGTAAGCGCAAAATAATTCGACGGATTGTGTTGCCCTAAAAATCATTCCATAATA
>URJS01000006.1 GCA_900548205.1 uncultured Roseburia sp.
CGCCCTGTATGCAAAAATCTCATCCTTTATGCATTGTGTTTCCGAGACTACTCAAAACCTCTCCTGTCTTTCCTTAGTAGTTCTCGGCATGAACCTCAAAGTATGCCTGCGGATGATTGCAGGTCGGACACTTTTCCGGCGCCTTAGTTCCGACAACGATATGACCGCAGTTCCGGCACTCCCACACCTTCACCTCGCTTTTTTCAAAAACAGCAAGCGTCTCAACATTCTTAAGCAGCGCCCGGTATCTCTCCTCGTGGTGCTTTTCAATCTCTGCAACTCTGCGGAATCTCTCAGCAAGCTCCGGGAAGCCTTCCTCCTCTGCTGTTTTGGCAAATCCCTCATACATATCCGTCCACTCGTAGTTTTCTCCCTCTGCGGCAGAGAGAAGATTCGCCTGTGTATCGCCTAACCCGTTTAATTCCTTAAACCACAGCTTTGCATGCTCCTTTTCATTGTTTGCAGTCTGCAAAAATAAAGCCGCGATCTGCTCATAGCCTTCCTTTTTGGCAACGGAGGCAAAATAGGTATACTTATTGCGCGCTTCCGATTCTCCCGCAAACGCTGCCTGCAGATTGCGCTCTGTCTGCGTTCCCGCATACGGGTTGCTTCCCTGCGCCCTCTCTACGATCTCCTCGAAGGCAGATGCCGGCTGCTTGCAAAGCGGGCATACAAATCCCTCCGGCAGACTCTCTCCCTCATGCACATAACCGCAAACCTTACATTTCCATTTTTTCATTGTCTCTTTTCCTCCTTTATGAAATAAATCACTCCTATCCTGATAAGAGGTATGAAGCATCTCCTCTGCCAGTGCGCTAAGCGGCGCACCGTAAAACTCCTCATAGACCTTGCGCAGCTCGGCATTCTCGTGGCTTTTACGCACCGTAAGAGCATGGTCTCTCTGATAAAGCCCTTCAATTCTCGCCTTGATGACCGCATCCTGCTCTCCCGTCATCTGCTTTGGCTGTCCGCCTCCGCCAACGCAGCCGCCCGGACAAGTCATAACCTCCACAAAGTGATACTCTCTTTCTTTGTTTTGTATCTGCCGGATCAGCTTTTCGGCATTGGCCGTACCGTGAACAACAGCGACCTTAACCTCCAGCTCACCGAACCGCACCGAAGCCTCGCGCAGCGAATCAAATCCTCTGACCGCTTTCAGTTCCATGAAATCGGCCGGCGCCTGCTCCCCTGTTACCCATTCATAAGCTGTCCGAAGAGCCGCCTCCATTACGCCTCCGGTATTTCCAAAGATCACGCCCGCTCCCGATGCCTCACCCATCAGAGAATCATAAGCGCTTTCCTCCAGAGAAGAAAAATCAATTCCCTCCTCTCTTGCCCATGCTGCCAGCTCGCGCACCGTGATCACAGCGTCCATATCACGCAGCCCCGGCTCCTTTAAATAATGTGCCGACGCGTTCATTTCCTCGCGGCGGATCTCAAACTTCTTCGCCGTGCACGGTGTTAATGCCACATTAAAAATCCTCTTAGGGTCAAGCTCTTTCTTTTTTGCAAAATATGTTTTGACTGTCGGACCCTGCATCCCGATCGGACTTTTCGCTGTTGACAGATGAGGCGTCATGTCCGGGTGATACATCTCCACATATTTGACCCATGCCGGACAGCAGCTCGTAAACTGCGGCAGCGGAGCACTCGCCTTTGTAAGACGTGCGATCAGCTCACTTGCCTCCTCCACAATGGTGAGATCCGCGGCAAATGCAGTATCAAGCACATAATCCGCCCCAAGCCTCCGAAGCAGTGACACCAGCTTCCCCTGTACAAAGCTTCCTTTGGGCAGACCAAATTCTTCTCCGAGAGAAGCCCTTACTGCAGGGGATGTATTGATCACAACAATTTTTTCTGAATCTAATACTGCCTCTCTGACCTGACGATATTCCTGTCGCTCCGTAATACTGTCGACCGGGCAGACGTTAGCGCATTGTCCGCAATGAATGCAGATCGCTTTTCCGCCCGTCTGTGCAAGGTTATAGGTTCCGTGCACGCCGATCGGGTCTGTACAGACCATTTTACAGGCGCCGCATTGAATACACTTGCTCTCGTCACGGCAAATACTTGGATTATCAGCCTCGATCGGCACGCGCACCGTAAGCGGTAGATGTTCCATACAACTCCTCCTTTGTATTTTTCTTCTTACATGCAGGGCAGACGCCCTGAAAAACAATGTCAAAGTCGATGAAATCAAAGCCCTGCTTATCGGCGACCGCATTCTTTAAATCAGGCACCTGAGGCATCTCCACATCAAACAGACGCTTACATCCCATGCACCGGATATGATGATGGCGGTCCAGTCTGCAGTCGAAGCGGTCCGCTCCCTCCACCAGCGTTACCTTGCAAAGCTCTCCGCTTTCCACCAGCTGATTCAGATTTCTATAGACCGTCGTTCTGCTGATCGTCGGATAGGAAGCGATAATCTCTCCATATACCTCGTCCGCTGTCGGATGCGAGTTTAATTTTTTCACTGCTTCCAGGGTAAGACTGCGTTGAATCGTCTTGCGTACCATTTTTATTACTCCATCTCTATTGCTCAATGTTTCTTAATAGTATCTTATACTATTAAGAGATTTATGTCAATATTTATTTTTGTATTCTAGGGAAATGCTGCCCTTCAAAAACGGCATCCAGCCCCTCCAGCCCCTGTGCAAGCTCCCGCTCACAGAGCCTCCCATAACCAAGCAGAAGTACGGGATATGCACCAAATTCCCCCTTCCCTGTTATACACTTCTCCTCCTTTGCCATACGGGCGATCCCTTCTTCCTGCCCCAAATAATACTGCCGTATACCCGACACCCGCACGCCAAATTCTTCCGCCCTCCTGCAAAGCTCCTGCTCCTGCTCCTGCGTCTGCACCTCAACCAGCAGATGAAGTCCTGCATGCTCGCCGATCACGCGGCGCACCCATCTCCTCTTTTTTAGCTCTGCCAACAAAAAGTCATGTCTGGCACGGTAAATACCTCTCATCTTATTCAGATGACGCTCAAAATGTCCCTCCCGAATAAAGCTGTTCACCAGCTCCTGCTGGATTCTCGGCACGGTCGCTGCATAAAAGCCGCAGACACAATGATAACGCTCCAAAAGCTTTGGCGGAAGCACCAGATAACTGATCCGAAGCGACGGTGCAATACTCTTGGAAAACGTGCCAAGATAAATAACTCTCCCAAAGCGGTCAATGCTCTGAAGCGACGGTATCGGCTTGCCGCGGTAACGGTATTCGCTGTCATGGTCGTCCTCAATGAGATAACGGCCTTCCCTCTCCGCTGCCCACTCCAAAAGCTCCAGTCGCTTTCCGAGCGTCATTACCGAACCCACTGGAAATTGGTGCGAGGGCATCACATAGACCAGCGATGGAGCAAGCCCTCGCACCTCTCTCATACAAAGTCCGTCCTCCAAAGCCGGAACAGTTATGACCTCATACCCCGTATTTAAAAAAGTGCGGTATGCCTGCGGATAACCGGGATCCTCCATCAAAACTGTCTGCTCCCGCCCCAGAATCTGTGACAGCAGTATCTCCAGATATTCATTTCCGGCGCCAACAATAATCTGATCCGGCAGACAATTTACCCCGCGCGCCTGATGCAGATAAGCGGCGATCGTCTCTCGCAGCTCCCGTCCTCCCTGCCCGTCTCCCGCCAGCAAAAGCTCCTCCCTGTCATCAAGCAGTACGTTTTTACTAAGCCTCCTCCAGATATTATACGGAAAATTCTCTGTGTCGACCGCATAAGGAGAAAAATCGATCAATGACAGCCTCTGCCCGTCCTCTCTAAGCGCCCTGGAGCCCCGGCTGACAAGCTCCCCTTCTTTTTGTATTTCCCGATGCAGACTGTAAAGCCCTGTAATATCGCATACAAAAAAGCCCCTGCAGGGTTCCGCTTTGATATATCCCTCTGCCCGGAGCTGTTCGTATGCGAGATCGACGGTACTTCGGCTGACGGAAAGCCCCTGCGCCAGCCGACGCGTCGATGGGAGCTTTTCTCCCCTTAAAAGGTTTCCTGATACAATCTCATTCTTAATCGACTCATATATTTTTTCATAAAGGGGAGCTTTCGCTCCCCCTTGCAGATCGATCATAATTTCCATTATTGCTTACTCTTTTTGATCTCGTTGACAATCGTCTCCTTTAAATCATAAGCACGGTCCTTCATCTTCTTGGACGCTGCCGCAGACTGCTGGATTCTTGCAATACACTTCGATGCCACATCATATTTCTTGAAATGATATGCCATCGTTGCCATCAGGTAATCCATCGTGCACTCATCCATACCGCACATCGGATAATTCTCACTTGCAACTGCTTTGGTAAAGCCCTCAAACGCCTGTGCGTAAAACGCCTCCTCCTGCTCCTTACATGCTTTGCGCTCCTGCTCCTGCTTTGGTTCCTTCGGGTCGAGCGTCTCGCATTTTCCGCGCAGCAGCCATGCCAGATTTAAGCAGGTATATGCTTTCTCGCTTGTCTTTCCTTTTTTTGCCATTGCACAAAAAAGCGCCAGCTTGTAACGCTCAATCGCCTCGTCATAGTCAAGCACCTTCGGCTCAACCGAACCATCTCCCTTAAAATTAGCGCAGACCTGCTCCTTCACCAGACGGATCTGACCGCTTGACAAATGCTCGAAATAGCGGCTGACCGCCGTATAACCGCAATGCGGGCACGACTTCACATTATACTTTAATGTATCAATATACTCATGGCGCGGGCGCAGATCCAAATCCGACTCCAGACGCTTGACACGGCTGTTGACAATTTTTGTCTTAAACACCTTATCGCAGACCGTGCAGCGAACCGCCTTGTCAAGAAGGAAGCTTGACTCCTGCGGGATCTCCCCCACCTGTGCGCCTTTCTCATTTACAACTTCCTTTTTCTCCTCCGCAAAAATATTTGCAGTATCCTCCGCCTTAATGCCAAACTTTTCTAACCCCGAGAATAAATTCATATGCTTTTCCTCCTAAATGTAACGCTACGCAGTCGGCAGCTTAAATGAGCTCTTTAATGATACGATGCGATTAAATACCGGATGCTCCGGCGCAGAATCCTTCACGTCCACACAGAAAAATCCTTGTCTGACGAACTGAAAGCTTTCATACGCCTTCGCCTGCGCCAAGCTCTCCTCCAGCATACAATCCTTTCGTACGATCAGTGAATTCGGGTTTAAATTCAGACTGCCGTCCTCATTGTACACGCCCTTCTCCTCATCCACGATATTCTCATACAAACGCACGGTCGCCTTCTTTGCATGCGCCGCAGATACCCAGTGAATCGTGCCCTTTACTTTTCGTCCGTCCGGACTGTTTCCGCCGCGTGACGCCGGATCGTAGGTACAGTGGATCTCCGTCACCCTTCCGTCCTCGTCCTTCACAAAGCTGTTGCAGGTCACAAAGTACGCGTTCATTAAGCGGACCTCATTCCCCGGAAACATGCGGAAATATTTCTTGGGCGGCTCCTCCATAAAGTCCTCGCGCTCAATGTAAATCTCTCTCGAAAACGGAACCTCCCGCACGCCGAGCGACTCGTTCTCAAGATTATTGACAACCTCCACATATTCTGTCTGCCCCTCAGGATAATTATCAATCACAACCTTCACAGGATCAAGCACCGCCATCATACGCGGACGCTTCATTTTTAAATCCTCGCGGATGCAGTACTCCAGCATCGCATAATCCACAGAGCTGTTCGCCTTGGAGATACCGCAGAGCTCCACAAACATTTTTAAGGATTCCGGCGTAAAGCCCCGTCTGCGCAATGCAGCGATCGACACAAGACGCGGATCATCCCAGCCATCAACGATTCCTTCCTCAACCAGACGCTTGATATAGCGCTTTCCCGTCACAACATTTGTCAGATACAGCTTTGCAAACTCAATCTGTCTTGGCGGCATCTGGCTCTTATCCGGCACCATCTCAGCGCCAACCTCCCGGATCACCCAATCATAAAGCGGTCTGTGGTCCTCAAACTCGAGCGTACAGATCGAATGCGTAATTCCCTCAATCGCATCCTCCATCGGATGTGCATAATCATACATCGGGTAAATACACCATTGATCGCCGGTTCTGTGATGGCTCATACGCGCAACACGGTAGATGACAGGATCTCTCATATTGATATTGGAAGAAGCCATATCGATCCGGGCACGCAGCACCTTCTCGCCATCGGCAAACTTTCCATTCTTCATATCCGAAAAAAGCGCCAGATTCTCCTCAATGCTTCTGCTGCTGTAAGGGTCTTCCTTTCCCGCCTCGGTCAGCGTGCCGCGATACTCACGGATCTGCTCCGCCGAAAGGTCCGACACATATGCCTTACCTTTTTTAATGAGCCGCACCGCGCCCTCATACATCTGGTCAAAATAATCCGATGCAAACAGCAGCCGCTCCTCCCAGTCCGCGCCGAGCCATTTTATATCCTCTATGATCGCCTCCACAAACTCCGTCTTTTCCTTCGTCGGGTTCGTATCGTCAAAGCGCAGATTAAACTTACCGTCATACTTTTGCGCCAAGCCGTAATTCAGTAAAATAGACTTGGCATGTCCAATATGCAGATAGCCATTCGGCTCCGGCGGGAATCTTGTATGCACCTTCGTGCAATGCCCCTCCTCTATATCCTTATCAATGATCTGCTCAATAAAATTCTTTGAGACATTTTCATTCTCCATTGTCATTCCTCCTCATCTTCTGCCAAAAAAGCAGGACAACTTATCACATATCATACATGATACGCACGCAGGGCGCAAGCATAATCTGAAAACCTGTCTTGCTTTAGCCCCTGACTTCATTCCGGAATCTGTTGCAGAGCGCGATGCCCGCCAGCAGCAGAATCGGAAAGATCACAGCAGCCAAAATCCCTGCCTTTAAATTATCATTCCTGACACCTGAAACGATACCCGCCAACGTAGGTCCGCCGGAGCAGCCCAAGTCCCCTCCAAGCGCGAGCAGTGCAAACAGCGCCGTCCCACCGCTTGGAAGCGCGGCTGCCGCCTTACTGAAGGTCCCCGGCCACATAATGCCGACAGACAGACCGCAGAACGCACATGCCGCAAGATTGACTGCGGGAACAGGTACAAACACAATACAAAGATACGAAACGATACACAACAGACTGCTGCCTGCCATAAAACTATCCAGCGCGATCCGATCCCCGAATTTCCCGTAAAAAGCACGGGAAATCCCCATCAGCAGCGCAAATGCCATAGGTCCCGCCAGATCTCCGAGCGTCTTGCTGATGCCAAGCCCCTGCTCGGCAAACATGGAAGCCCATTGGCTGACTGCCTGCTCGCTTGCTCCGGCACAGACCATCATCAGCAAAAGGACCCAAAACAGCCGGTCGGAAAGGAGCTGCCTGATAGTCATTCCGCTCTCACCCTCCGGCGCAAGCGGTGCAAGCGGCACCTTCAAAAACGCAAACATATTTCCAAGCGGGATCAACGCCCAAAAAAGTGCCAGAAGCTTCCAAGCCTCCGTTCCCGCAAGCTGAAAAAACAGGGTCGAAACCAATATCACCCCGACATGCCCCCAGCAGTAAAAAGAGTGCAGCATACTCATCGCCGCCTCTTTATTCTCCGACGGACACGCCTCCACGACCGGGCTGACAAGCACCTCCAAAAGCCCGCCGCCGACCGCATAGATCATGACTGCAGTCAAAATTCCAACAAACGGGTCAGCCAGCACCTCCGGAAGAATCGTCAGTGATACAAGACCTGCCGCCGCCAACAGATGCGCCAGCACCATAGACCTGCGGTAACCAATACGATCCACAAACCCGATTGCCAATAAATCGACCAGAAGCTGAATCCCAAAATTAAAGGTCACTAACAACGTGATCCTTGATAAGGAGATTCCATAGCTTCGCTGAAAGGTCAAAAACAGCAGCGGCACAAAATTATTGATGATCGCCTGCACGATATATGCCGTAAAGCATGCTGCAATCGTCTTATTATATTGATTTTTCATTTGGAATACTTCTTAATCTGCTCCTCTAAAAATTCCGGCGTATCAAAATAATGAATCTTCATGGCGGCCTTCACCTCGGCAACCGTCTTAGCCGCCTCCTCCCTTGCCGTCTCGCTGCCCGCCTTTAAAATATCGTAGACATCGCCGATTCTCTGCTCATACTCTGCCCTGCGCGCACGGATCGGACGAAGCTCCTCCTGCATAACGTTATTTAAAAACTTCTTGACCTTCACATCGCCAAGTCCGCCTCTCCTGTAGTGCGCCTTCAGTTCATCAAGATTCGCATATTCCGGCAGATACTCTGCAAAATGACCGTCATTGCAAAACGCGTCCAGATAAGTAAACACCGTATTTCCTTCCAGCTTTCCCGGATCTTCGATACGGATATGCTCCGGGTCGGTAAACATGGACATGATCTTCTTCCGCACATCCTCCTCGGACTCCGAAAGATAAATACAATTTCCCAGCGACTTGCTCATCTTTGCCTTACCGTCCGTTCCCGGCAGCCGCAGACATGCCTTATTCGACGGCAGGAGAATCTGCGGATCAACAAGCGTCTCCCCGTAAACGGCATTAAACTTATGCACGATCTCCTTCGTCTGCTCAAGCATCGGCATCTGATCCTCGCCAACCGGCACAGTCGTCGCCTTAAACGCCGTAATATCCGCCGCCTGACTGATCGGATAAGTAAAAAATCCAACCGGTATACTCGTCTCAAAATTGCGCATCTGGATCTCCGCCTTTACCGTTGGATTGCGCTGCAGCCTGGAAACCGTCACCAGATTCATATAATAAAAGGCAAGCTCCGTCAGCTCCGACACATACGACTGGATAAAAATATGAGACTTCGCCGGATCAATGCCAACTGACAGATAATCAAGCGCCACCTCCATAATATGATCCCGCACCTTTGCCGGATCATCTGCATTGTCCGTCAGCGCCTGCGCATCTGCGATCATAATAAAAATCTTATCGAACTCACCGGAATTTTGAAGCTCAACTCTCCGCTTTAATGAACCCACATAATGACCTACATGGAGCTTTCCGGTCGGGCGGTCGCCCGTTAAAATAATTTTCTCTGCCATCCTTCTTCCCCTGTCAAAATATTCTTTGTTCATTATACACGTTTTCTGATTCAAGTGCAATCCTTATAGCTGTTCTCTCTCCTCCTCACGCCCCTTCTGCTTTTGAAAAATATGGATCACTCCGCTGTCATTGAGACTTTTTAAAAGAGCGGTCGCGATCGGCAGAAGAAACAGGCCCGCAATTCCCAAAAACTGCAGCCCCACGATCATCGCGATCAGCGTCACAACAGGCGAAAGTCCCATTTGCCGCCCAACAAGATGCGGCTCTGCAATATTGCGCACAACCGTCACGACCACATACAGCGCCACCAGACCAATGCCAAGCGACAGATTGCCCGAGGAAGCCGCGATCACCGCCCATGGCAGCAAAATCATTCCGGTTCCAAGCACAGGAAGGATATCTAAGATCGCAATGATAAACGCGATCACGACCGCCCCCTCCACGCGCAGCAGCAGAAGTCCCACCGTAAGCTCCAGAAATGTCATTCCTAGAATCAGGCAGTAGGAAAACGCATATTTTCCCAGTGTTCCCATAACATATTGCTGCATTCCATGCACATATGCCTTGAAGCGCTTCGGCACCTGCGCTTCAAGAAACGCACAGATATTCGGAAATTCCAGTTCCATGAGCATCGTCGCGATCAGCGTCAAAAACAGATTCATACAAATTCCGGGAATATGCCCTGCCGCTGCAGACACACCGTCAAAAATCTTCCCCGAAATCTCTGACGCCATATTTCCGCCGCCGCGCAGCAGGCCTCCCTCTCCCTGTGCAGATACGCCAAGAACCTCCGTCCCCCATGTACTTGCCGTATGGAGAAACGGAGCGACCGATTCCTTAAAAAAGCAGGTAAGCTCCGATGCACAGCCGCGCAAAAGCTCTACGACACGCCAGCCCAGCAGATAAAGCAGCAGAGCGATCAGCGCATAAAAAAGTATGACGATAGAAACTGCTGCCATCTTTCTTCCCACATGGATATATTTCACGGCAGCATCTACAACAAAGGAAAGCGCCCACGCCACGACAAATGCCGCCAGAAACGGAAACAACGCCGCTCCCACATACTTCACAAGACAAAATACTGCCGCTGCCCACACACCCCAATACGCCGCCCGGATCAAAAATTCCTTCTGCCTTTTCAGCCGCTTTTCCCTCTCCATAGTTTCCCCCTCTTGCCCAGCTATTTATTAATAACTATATCCAATCAGACAAATCTCATGCCTTTCCTGTGAACAAAAATGTGCATCGTGCGAAGCCCTTCCCTCCGCCGCAGTGCGATCCCCGGAGGCTTTTTGCTTTATAGGGGACCAAGTTTCCTATACAGCAAAAAGCCTCTCCGCTGTGTCGTCTACGACTTATCCCAGCAGAAAGGCTCCTGTTCTGTTGCCTGCAGCTATTTTGAAATATCAATTAATTGGGGCAGGCCGGTCTCATAGCTAAGCCTTATATGTGGCTCGCCATCTTTCCCCCCCCCTAAAAATACTGTATTCTGTAGTTCTATTGTACTACTTTTCTGCCGCAGCAGATTGGAAAGCAGAGGCATCATCATTTGAAACAGCACAAAAAAGTCCATGTCCAGCCCGTGATTCGCACTCTTGCACAAAACTCCGTCCACATCCTCTGCCCCTATCATCATAAGCTCAGCATTTTGAAGCTTTGAAATAAACTGTGCCTTTTCCTGCGCGTCCACCATCCAGTCCTCTGTTCCATGAAAGGCGATGATCTTGCAGGTATTTTCCATATTCTGATACAGAAATCTAAGGTCATATAGCTTTTCATGATACCGATACGCAGGATGTGTCTTTATAAAATATTCTACCCCAACCTTCACATCCAATTCCGGATCACGATACAGCCTGTTATTCTCAATGTAATACGGAATCAGATAGGAGGAAATATCTATGATACAACTCACAAGTCCCGGACAGATCACATTGACTAAATATGATAAATATGCGCCATGTGAAGGACCGAATAAGATTATTTTCTTTGTATTAAAAATAATGTCATTCGCCCGCAGTTCCTCAATCAAACACAATAATGAGCTTACATGATCAAGCGCCTGCATGATTCCCATGTCATTAAATTCATCTTCTGTTTCGTTGATTTCATTTTTATATCCTTGTCCAGGGTTTTTGGGCTCCGGAAGCTCTCCCTTTAAAAATGAAATCTTTAGTTCTTCCTGTAACTCCGGCTTCAGATATTTACTGCCAAAATAATCGCATTGCACCGTAATCACATGATACTGATCGCAAAACTCTTTCCGCATTTTCTGAAAAACATGCGAGTCCACCGTAGCGCCATAACCGGAAATAAAAAATAAAATTCCTGTTTCTTCGTCCGTTCCGCCCTCCGGCATTGCCGTTTCCACACGCACCTCTCTTGCGGTATCATCCGGCTGCCGTACCTTTTTATAAATATTATGATGCGCCTGAAACATATAAGTCTTTAAAATAGCCATCTTCCCCTGCCCTTTGTCCGCACATCTGTTTCGGAAATCTCATGATTGCAGACTTTCTCTCTTGTGAAATTGCCTACGCCTCTGTTTTCAGGATATAAATGCAGTTTGGTTTATCCACCTTCACCCGCGCCCCCTCCTGCAGGGAATATCCCCGTTCAAAATCAATGCGGTAGGTAAAAATGTCATTGGAATTATTATTAAGCGTCAGATAACGCATTTCATCCGGATAAAACGCCAGCATCTTCGGATAATCGCTGTTGACCTTCGTCATGAACTTCTCCGTAAGCATTCCGGTCCTGGCATCGATCTCATAGCACACGACAGAATTAACACCGGCATTGCTGCACATCAGATATTTGCCGCTCTTTGAGATTTCCATGCCCGAGGCTGCACAGACGTCCTCCTCTTTATGCGTAACAGTCCGAACCTCCTGGATCTTTTCAAACACAGGTTCGTCGTCCACAACCGAATAATGGTATACCTCGATCATATTCAAAAGCTCGTATAAAATATATGCGTACTGTCCGTCTCTGGAAAACCGTATCATACGGGGCGCAGACTCCAGCGGCCCACGGATAATATCGATCAGCTTAAGCTTTCCGTTCTCATAATCCACACGGTACACCTTCACCTGATCCAGACCATTGTCGACAGCACAGAGAAACTTCTGCTCCGGTGTCAGCTTGACGCAGTCTACATGCGGAATGAAATTGCGCTGGGCAATGCTTCTGCCCATACCCTTGTGAAAGACCCCGTCGGAAATCTCACCGATGCTTCCGTCCGGCGCAAGGCGCATCATGCTGACGCGTCCGTCATGATGACCGCCCACAAACAAATAACGGTTTTCATCATCCACCTCGACATAACAGCCGCGCATACCGCCGATCCACTGCTTATTCATCGGAATCAGATCGCCGTCCGGCTGGATGGCAAACGCCTCCACTCCCTCGTCCGCGATCGAATACAAAAATCTGCGATCCTTGGACACCACAATATCGGACGGATTATTGATCGGAACGACCTTACGTTCCCTTAATCCACCCTCCGACACATTCAAGTCATAAATATGGATTCCGACACTGTTCTCGTGGGTGTAGGTACCCACATACGCAACATATTTCTCCTCTTTCATCGCTTTGTACCGTCCTTATTCTTTTCTGCGCAAAATATCATAAAGCTCCAATGGCTCTCCTAAATCGATAAAAAGTACCTGCTGCGGATGCGGACAAGACTCCATTTCCTGTCCCTGCTCATCCACGATCCGGCGGACAGTTACCGTCCGGTTCTCACCGTCCGGCTTCATCACCTCAATTTCCTCTCCCACGGAAAACTTGTTGCGTTGCTCGATGCGGTACAGACCTTCCTTTGTCCGCTCACCCACAATGCCAAGATAAGTGTATTCCTTGACATATGTATTGTTGTCATAGATCTGCGCCTCATCCGTCGGTCTTCCAAAGAAAAATCCGGTTGTAAACTGACGATAGGTACAATTTGATATTTGATCCAGATACCACGGCAGATGCTCCTTGTAAAGCTCGGGTGACTGCTTATAATCGTCAATCGCCCTCCGGTAGGTTCTTGCCACGGTTGCCACATATAGCGCTGTCTTCATTCTACCCTCTATTTTAAAACTGTCAATACCCGATTCCATCAGCTCCGGAATATGCTCGATCATACAAAGGTCTCTGGAATTAAAAATGTAAGTACCGCGCTCGTTTTCATAGACCGGCAGATACTCTCCCGGACGCTTCTCCTCCACCAGCGCATATTTCCAACGGCACGGGTGCGTACATGCGCCGCGGTTCGCGTCCCTTCCGGTAAAATAATTCGACAACAGACAACGTCCCGAATAGGACATACACATCGCTCCGTGAATAAAGGTCTCAATCTCAAGGTCATCGGGGATATTCGCCCGAATTTCCCGAATCTCTGCCAGAGAGAGCTCCCTTGCGGAAACAACGCGCTTTGCGCCCTGCGCGTACCAGAAAAGATAGGTTCCGTAATTCGTATTATTTGCCTGTGTGCTGATATGAAGCTCAAGCTCGGGACAGATCTCCTTTGCAATGGCAAACACCCCTGGGTCCGCAATGATCAGCGCATCGGGCTTTACCTCACGCAATTCCTCAAAATAACGCCGCACGCCTCTTAAATCTCCGTTGTGCGCCAGAATATTTGCAGTAATATATACCTTTACGCCATGCTCATGCGCAAATGCGATCCCCTCGCGGATCTCATCCATTGAAAAATTCTTCGCCTTCGCGCGGAGTCCAAATGCTTCTCCTCCGATATACACTGCATCCGCGCCGTAAATAACAGCAACCTTTAACACCTCAAGGCTGCTTGCCGGTATCAATAACTCCGGTTTTCTCATACTAATATACTAATCTCCATTCCTAAGCAGCTTATCGCAAAAAAGCGGCGCCGCTGCTGCGCCTAGCCTGTCTGCGGCGTCTCCTGCCGCTTTGTGCATCTTGTACTGACGGTGATCCCATCGCCTACCGGAAGCACTGCCGTGGTAAGCTCCTCATGGTGTGTCAGCACATATAAATATTCCCGCATCCGTTTATGGATCGTGCGGTTTCTTCGCGTCACGATAAAGCGCGATTCCAGAATATCCCCGTCCTGGAGGACATTGTCCGACACAAGGATGCCATCCGGCGCTAAAAGCCGCAGTATCTCAGGCAGAAAATGAATATACTGCCCCTTCGCCGCATCCATAAAAATAAAATCGAATGTCCCTTCCAACGTAGGAAGAAGCTCTGCGGCGTCTCCCTCCAAAAGAGTGATCTGATCCTCTTTGCCCGCCCGACGGAAATTCTCACGGGCGATCGGAATCCGCTTTTCATAATTCTCAATCGTAATGATCCGCGTTGATCCCTGCGTATACTCCGCCATCAAAACAGCGGAGAAGCCGACTGCAGTTCCAACCTCCAGGATGCGCTCCGGCTTTTTCATTGCCAGAAGCAGCTTTAAAAAGCCCTGCATCTCCTTGCGGATGATCGGCACCCCTGCCGCCTTTGCTTCCCGCTCGATCCTGTCTAAAATTTCTGTATTTCCCGTATCAAGGGAATTGATATACGCTGCAAGTCTCTCGTCTGCAATCACTGCTCCGTACTCTCCTCTGTCCCTGTTCCCATCACGACGATCATCTCCTTGCCTGTCATGGATGTATTGAGCGTATAAATCCCCGGCAGAAGCTTATCGGAATATGCCGATAGCTTTAACTGCGCATAAAACAGCTTATCGTCACGGATCAGCCCCTGCTCCTTAAGCAGCTTTCCTATCTCATGCTCTGACATATCAGCAGTTATCTGCACCACAACATCCTCTCCCGGCGCTTCCGCAACCGCCTCCTCGGTAAAGACCCGATAGCCGAAGTTGTAGCAAAAGGTTCCGAGCTCTATCAGACCTACCACAACAAGTAGGAGCACCAGAATAGAAAAACTCAGACTGACAAATTTAAAAATCATCTTATTTAGCTTCATGTATCTTCCTCGCCCGCCATGTCAAAGCGTTTTCTCTTACACTGCCCTTTCCTATACCTCCATAATGATCGGCATGATCATCGGACGGCGCTTTGTCTCCTTCCAGACAAAATCTCCGAGGGAATCCTTGATCTCGGTCTTGATCTTGCCCCAGTCTGTAATTCCCTTATCCATGCAATACTGCATCTTATCATCCAAAAGATTCTTTGCCTCCTCCATGAGGCTCTCCGAGCCCCGGACATAGACAAAGCCTCTTGAGACAAGATCGGGTCCTGCCAAAAGCTGTCCCGAACCGCTCTCCAAGGTCAGCACCACAATGATGATACCGTCCTCCGCCAGATGCTGGCGGTCACGCAGCACGATATTTCCGACATCGCCCACGCCAAGACCGTCCACCATGATCGCTCCCGTATGCACCTTGCCGGTTACCGCCGCGCTCTCCTCCGAAAGCTCCAGCACGTCTCCGGTAGAGATCAGGAAAATATTTTCCTTTGGAATCCCAAGCTCCTGCGCCACCTTCGCCTGTGCGATCAGGTGACGGTACTCCCCATGTATCGGCACTGCATATTTCGGTCTTACCAGCGAATAAATCAGCTTGATCTCCTCCTGACAGGCATGACCCGACACATGCACATCCTGAAAAATCACATTTGCTCCCCTGATCGAGAGCTCGTTGATAATGCGCGAAACAGCTTTTTCATTGCCCGGTATCGGGTTGGAGCTTAAAACGATCGTGTCGTTCGGCTTAATTGACACCTTCTTATGAATGCCGCTCGCCATACGGGATAACGCCGCCATAGCCTCACCCTGGCTTCCCGTCGTGACAAGAACGATCTTCTCATCGGGATAGTGCTTTACCTCGTCAATATCGATCAGCGTATGATCCGGAATGCGGACATAGCCAAGCTCTGATGCGATCCCTATGATATTGACCATGCTGCGTCCCTCAACCGCAACCTTACGCCCATGCTTATAGGCAGTATTGATGATCTGCTGCACGCGGTCTACGTTCGATGCAAAGGTCGCGACAATGATCCTGCGGTCCTTATTATCTGCAAACAGCTCCTCAAAGGTTCTGCCAACCGTCTTTTCCGATTTCGTAAATCCCGGACGCTCCGCATTGGTACTGTCGCACATCAGAGCAAGCACGCCCTTTTTTCCAATCTCGCCAAAGCGCTGCAGATCGATCACATCGCCGAATACCGGCGTATAATCCACCTTAAAATCTCCGGTATGGACCACGATACCCGCCGGCGAATAAATCGCGAGCGCCGCGGCATCCTGAATGCTGTGGTTTGTCTTGATAAACTCCACGCGAAAGCATCCAAGATTGATGTGCTGTCCGTGCTTTACGACCTTGCGCTTTACCTTCGTGAGCATATTGTGTTCACGAAGCTTATGCTCGATCAGACCGTTTGTAAGCTTCGTCGAATAAATCGGCACATTGATCTCACGCAGCACATAAGGAATCGCTCCGATGTGATCCTCATGACCATGCGTAATAAAAAAGCCCTTGACCTTCTCGATATTCTCCCTCAGATAACTGATGTCCGGGATCACAAGGTCAATTCCATACATGTCATCCTCCGGAAATGAGAGACCGCAGTCCACAACAATAATACTGTCTTCGTACTCAAAGGCAGTAATGTTCATACCAATCTGCTGCAATCCTCCCAATGGAATGATCTTCAGCTTTGCAGTTTTTTCTTTTTTCAAAATATTACCTCCGTTCTTAACTTCATCTCTTTCTTACCGTTCGTATTCAATGTCTGCATCCTCGATCAGCTCCGCAAATATCTTGCCGACAGCCGTAAGCTCCGTGTCGTCCTCCACCATTTCGTATACGACCTCGTCGCCCTCCGTGCAGATTTCTTTCAAGATATATGCCTCACAGTCTTCTGTTTCCTTTTCCGTCACAAAAAGATATTTTGTTCCGCTTACCTTCGTCTCCTCAACCACAAAAAACGCAAGCTTCTCTTTAGATTTCGGGTCAATAAATACAACTTTCTCCATCATTACAATTACTCCATTTCATCGGCTGCCCATATGAAGCGAATCCAGATAACCCTGCAGGATAAACACCGCTGCAATCTTATCCACATACTTCTTTCGGTCCTCTCTCCTGATCCCTGTCTCCATCATGAGCCTGTCAGCCGAAACTGTCGTCAAACGCTCATCCCACAAGATGACCTCCACGCCCGTCCGGCGCTCAAGCATCTCCTGGAACTCTTTTGTTTTCCCGCAACGCTCACCCTCGGTATTATTCATATTCTTCGGGTAACCCAACACGATACGCTCTACCTGATATTCCCGCACAATTTCTTCTATCCTTGCCAAAGACTGGCGCAGCTTATTAGGAGATTGTCTTCTGATAATCTCCAATCCCTGCGCCGTCAGTAAAAGCTCGTCGCTGACCGCAACACCAACAGTCTTCGCGCCGAAATCCAATCCTAAAATCCGCATCTTAAAATATCGCCTCTCCGCGCAGCTTATTCCCAGTGGTTATTCCTGATATAGGCGGTTAAAACCTCCTCAACCAGTTCGTCACGCTCTACCTTCATGATCAGACTTCTTGCATTCTTATAGCTGGTGATATAAGTAGGATCACCAGACATAATATATCCAACAATCTGATTCACCGGATTATAGCCCTTCTCCGTCAGTGCATGATAGACGATCGTCAGTATCTCACTCACCTTAAGCTCCGGCTCTTTTTCTACTTTAAAATATTGTGTGTTATTGATATTCTGCATATTTGTCACGCCCTTATACCTGCTCTCACAAGAATTTGTGCATTTTATCCTCTTGTGCGAAAAGCATTGCTATTTTCATTTTAATATAGTTTGTCCTAAAATTCAACCATAAGATAAATGCCTTCCGTCAGTTCTTTTTTTACGATGCCCGAAACAAACTGATTCTGCAGCTCCCTCTCGCTTTGTACGGCAACCTTGACATACTCCTTCGTATAGCCCGTATAGTATGTCTCGCCCTCCCAGAGAAACTTCTCCTCAAGGAGCGCCTGCGTCTTTTTCCCTATATAATAATCGCGGAACTCTCTCGACATACGCGCGCCCAATGCGAGCAGCTCCTCGCTGCGCCGCTTTTTTATCTCCTCCGGTATCTGCTCCTTCATTGCCGCAGCCTTCGTACCCTCGCGCTTGGAATACTGGAAAATATGCATCTCATAAAAACGGATGCGCTCTAAATATGCCCGCGTCGTCTCAAATTCTTCTTCCGTCTCTCCCGGAAATCCAACGATCACATCCGTGGTGATCGCCGGATGCGCAAAATATCTGCGCAAAATTTCACAGCCCTTTTCATATTCCGCAGTATCATACCGTCTGTTCATGCGGGAGAGCGTCGCGTCACAGCCGCTCTGTAATGACAGATGAAAATGCGGGCAGATTTTCTCCATACCTGAGAGCTTTGCAGCAAACTCCTCCGTCACAATGCGCGGCTCTAAGCTGCCCAGCCGGATTCTTTGAATCCCATCCTCTTTATGGACCTGTTCGATCAGATGCAGCAGACTGTCGCCTGTATCCACACCGTTAGAGCTTAGGCGAATGCCGGTCAGCACAACCTCCTGATAACCGTTCGCCGCCAGTCTGCGTATCTCCGCCACCACCTCCTGTGCGGCGCGGCTTCTGACCCTGCCGCGCGCAAACGGTATGATACAATAGCTGCAAAACTGGTTGCAGCCGTCCTGCACCTTGATAAACGCTCTCGTATGCTCTGCCGTCTTTTCCAAAAACAGCTCCTCATACTCCTGTTTCTCATGGTTAATATCCGTCACGCTTTTGGTCTTTCCGCAAGACGCTTCATATTCATTTAGAAGCTCCAACAGCTCATGCTTTTTATTATTTCCTATCACAATGTCGATCGCATCATCGACAAGCGCCTGCTCCTCCTTTGTCTGCACATAGCATCCAGCCCCGACAACGATCGCCTCGGGATTCATCTTTTTTGCCCGGTGCAGCATCTGTCTTGACTTCCTGTCCGCCATATTCGTCACCGAACAGGTATTGATCACATAGACGTCGGCGCGTTCCGTAAAGGGCACGATCTCATATCCCGCCCCCTCCAGCAGCTGCTGCATTGCCTCCGTCTCATATGCATTTACCTTACATCCCAAATTATGTAACGCCGCTTTTTTCATCTCTGCCTCCTTTTTGTATTCCTTCCATTTTAAACGTGGGCGTACAAGTCTGTGGCTGAAAAATTTCTGTCTATGATCCTTCAGCCATATTTCCTGCTCATTTTCACTTGCTTTTTATGTTGACTTTTCCATGAAAAACCATTACTATAGAACTATCTTGAAACAGTTAATTCTAAGGAGGTTTTTCACATGAAAACAGTACAGATTTCTTTAAACTCCATTGACAAGGTAAAGTCTTTTGTCAACGCTATCACACAGTATGAATTTGATTTTGACTTAATCTCTGGCAGATATGTGATTGACGCAAAGTCTATTATGGGTATCTTCAGCTTAGATTTATCCAAGCCGATCGACCTTGCCATTCATGCAGAGACGAATGTGGACGAGATTATGGAAACCTTAAAGCCTTACCTGATCTAATTTCTTAAAAAGCGCACCGCAGGAAGATTTCCTGCGGTTTTTTCAATTCACGATCATTGTGGATTGATTTTCTTATCCTTCAAGCTCTATCACCTCTGTCGTGTCGATCGCCGCCTGCATCAGCGCGTCGATCTTCTCATCAAGCTTCTTCTCATCATTATGGATCACATTTAAGCTCGGCTTTGTGACCGGATGCTTTGCCACAAAAATCGTACAGCAATCCTCATACGGCAAAATCGACGTCTCGTATGCGCCGATCCTCTCGGACACCTCCACGATCTCCTGCTTATCAAAGCCGATCAGCGGACGGTACACAGGCATCGTGCAGACCTCGTTTGTCGCCGCTAATGACTGCATCGTCTGGCTTGCCACCTGTCCAATGCTCTCTCCGGTAATGAGTCCCAGGCATTTATGTTCCTTCGCAAAATGCTCCGCAAGCTTCATCATGTAGCGGCGCATGATAATTGTAAGCTCCTCATGCGGGCACTGCTCATAGATGTAGAGCTGAATGTCCGTAAAGTTTACGACATGCAGCTTCATCGGACCGGAATATTTTGCAACAATCTTTGCCAGATCGACAACCTTCTGCTTTGCGCGCTCTGACGTATAAGGCGGCGCATGAAAATAAACTGCGTCTATGGATACGCCACGCTTTGCGATCATATAGCCCGCCACCGGACTGTCAATGCCCCCCGATAAGAGCAGCATCGCGCTGCCGTTTGTCCCGACCGGCATACCGCCCGGTCCGGGAATGATCACAGAATAGATGTTAATCTGGTTGCGGATCTCAACATTCAGCACAACCTCAGGCTGATGCACGTCCACACGGGTTTTGGGAAATGCCTCCAGAATCTTCTCGCCCAGCTTTGCATTGATCTCCATCGACTCCATCGGGTAATTTTTACGCGCACGTCTCGCATTGACCTTAAAGGTAAACTGCTTGTCCGCATAGACACGGTCGATGTAAGCGAGCACTTCCTCTGCAAGACGCTCAAAGCCTTCATCCTCAATAAGAACGACCGGACAGATGCCGACGATACCGAACACACATTTTAATGCGCCGATCACCTCGTCATGATCATACTCCCCTTCCGCATCCACATAAATCCGTCCCTGCTCCTTGCGCACGCGGAATTTACCGTCCACCTTTTTTAACACACGGCTGATCCTGCCGACAAGCGCATCCTCGAACAGATAACGGTTTTTCCCCTTAATTGCAATTTCTGCGTACTTAATTAAAAATGATCTGTACATATATAATCTCCATTCTTTTTACATACGTTTGCTCTCATATGTCTATCCGATCTATCTGCGGACAAATTTTCTGCGGAACGGAATGATCTCCTTCATTTTCTCCGCCGCATAATCGACCTCCTCCTCCGTCGTATCAACGCTAAGGCTGATACGGATCGTCGATTCCACTGCACCTTTGGAAAGTCCAAGCGCCTGCAGCGTGCGGCTTGGCGCTGGCTTATGCGAGGAGCAGGCGCTGCCCGCTGACACATAAATGCCATACTCCTCCAGAGAGTGCAGCATGACCTCGCTTTTCACATCACGAATGCTGATGCTTACAATGTGCGGCGCGCAGCTTCTGTCTGTTCTGCTATTTACCGTCACGCCCTCAATCTCCCCAATGCCTGCGATCAGACGCTCTCTTAGCGCATGCATCCGCTCTATTTTTCCCTCAAAATCCTCATAAATCTCCGCCGCGGCTTCCCCAAGCGCAGCCACCCCCGGCACATTCTCCGTTCCTGACCGCAGCCCCTTCTGCTGCCCGCCGCCGAAAATCATCGGCTGGACCTTTACCTTATCTGCAATATACAAAAATCCTGTGCCCTTGGGCGCATGAATCTTATGACCACTGACCGAAAGAAGGTCAATCCCCCATTTTTTTGGGTAAATGTAAAATTTTCCGTATGCCTGAATAGCATCCACATGAAACAGCGTGTTTGGGTTCTTCTCCTTGATCAGCTTCCCAGCTTCCATCACAGGCTCCAAGGCGCCAATTTCATTATTTACCATCATGATCGACACAAGCACTGTGTCTTCACGCAGAGCACATCGCAATTCCTCTAAGGAAATCACACCGTCCCGATCAACAGAAAGCTCCGTGATCTCATATCCAAGCCCCTTTAAATGTGCCAGCGGCGCATGGACGGACGGATGCTCAACGGCAGTTGTAATGATATGTCTGCCAAGCCGCTGATTTGCCAATGCCCCGCCGATCAGCGCCAGATTATTCGATTCTGTTCCGCCGGAGGTGAACAAAAGCTCTCTCCCGTCAAGCTTTAACGTCCGCGCGATCTGCTCGCGCGCCCGCCGGATATAATCCTCCGCTTCTTTCCCTTTATTGTGCAGCGAGGAAGGATTTCCATAATCCTCCGCCAATACCTGCAGCATCAGATCCCTTGCGCGCGCACTGCACCGGGTCGTTGCCGAATTATCCAAATATACTTCCATTTTTCCACGCCTTCTTTATTCTTTTCCCGTCTCAAGATGATACATCAAAACGGACAGCGTGGCAAGCCCCGCCGTCTCTGTCCGCAAAATGCGTCCTCCGAGGGATATCAGTCTCATATCATGCTCACGCGCCAGCTCGATCTCCCCATCGGAAAAACCGCCCTCCGGTCCAATAAAAATACCGACACTCTGTCCCGGTACGATCGCCTCCATGACTTCTCGTGTCGCCGCCATCCCACGCTCATTCTCGTAGGGAACAAGCACGACATCAAGCTCTGCCGCTGCCGCTAACGCCTCCTGATAACTCACCGGGTGCTCCACCTTGGGGATGATGCTTCTCTTTGACTGCTTTGCGGCGCTCTTTGCGATCTCCTGCCAGCGCGCCGTCTTTGCCGCGGCTTTTTTTTCATCAAGCTTCACCACACAGTTTTTCATCGCCACCGGAATGATCTCGTATGCACCAAGTTCCACTGCCTTCTGGATGATAAGCTCCATCTTATCGCTTTTGGGCAGTCCCTGAAACAGATAAATCCGGCTGGGAAGCTCCGTATCGGGAGCACACTCCTCCGCAAGCGCGACAAGCACCGTCTCACCGGAAAACTCCGCGATCCTGCCGAAATAATTTTTGCCCGATGTACTGCTGATACGCACCCGCTCGCCATGCTTCATACGCAATACATTTTTGATATGATTGACATCGCTTCCCTCAATAGTCACGGTACGCTCCCCGACCTGTGTATCCTCTACAAAAAACTGATACATAACCTGTTCCTCTTATCCCGCACAGCCTTCTCCCACTTGTTTTCCAAGAACCAATGCTATTTTCTCGCCGTGATATTCACCCACTCGCCCTGATGGTTGATTTCCACAACGGTAAGTCCCGCCTGTTCGATCGCTTGCTTCACTTCATTTTCCTTAAAATCAATAATCCCGGACGTGATAAAATAACCGCCCTCTTTTAAAAGCGCCGGAATCACAGGCGCCATCGGGATGATGACGTCCGCCAGAATATTTGCGACCACAATCTCATATTTCTCACTGCCGACCTTCTGCTGCAATGCCGCATCGTCGATCAGATTACCGACATAAAATGTTCCAAGCGCCGTGTCCAGATGGTTGACCTCCATGTTTTCCCGCGTGGACGTCATGCAGTCCGCATCCAGATCCGTCCCCACAACCGCAGACGCACCGAGCTTTAACGCCACGATCGACAAAATCCCGCTGCCGCAGCCAACATCAAGCACCCGCGGCGCTGTCCACTCCGGCGTATACTCCTTCGTCCCGCGGATATATTTTAACAGCTGACGGATGCAAAGCTGCGTCGTCTCATGCTTCCCCGTGCCAAACGACACACCCGGATCAATCTCGATCAAAAACTTGTCCGCGTCCTCCGGTTTTAACTCCTCCCACGTCGGCTTGATCAGAATATCGTCAATGTAAAAGGATGAAAAAAACTGTTTCCAGTTGTTGATCCAGTCCAGATCCTCCGTCACATCGGAGGTGATAATACCGCTGCCGACCTCCACCGTCCGGCGCAGCTCCTCCAGCGCAGTCTTTACCTGCTTTAACAGTTCCGTGAAATCCTCTCCGTGATCCTCAAGGTAAAAGCTGACATGGCTCACGCCGTCGTCCGGCGGGAGCTCCGGCAGAAAATCAATAAACATGTCTGCCTGATCCTCCTTGGATAGAGGAATGTTGTCCTCAATCTCCACACCCTCAATGCCAAGCTCCATGAGCATGGCACTTATAAAATCCTCAGCCGCTGTCGTCGTCTCGATCGTATATTTCTTCCACTTCATAAAAAATGTCTCCATTCCGTATCTCATTGTGCAATAATAGATATAGTATCACAATTCATGGTTCGTTGCAAATTCAAAAATATTCGACGCACAAGAGTACTTATTCCATATAAAAAGGACAGCAGAAGCACCAGCGGCATGATACCGTTTTTCTTTAGGAAATTCCGATACCCCTCATGCTTTCTGCCATCCCTTTTCAATTTTTCTTATAGGATTGATCCTAAATCTTCACCGTTTGTCGCAATCACCTTCCTATACCAGTCAAATGATTTTTTTCTCAAGCGTTTCAACGTTCCATTTCCATGGTCATCGCGATCCACATAAATAAATCCGTAACGTTTTTTCATTTCACCTGTTCCTGCCGAGATCAGATCAATGCATCCCCACGGGGTATAACCCATCAACGCAACATGATCTATCTCCACCGCCTTTTTCATTTCCTCAATATGCTGTCTTAAATAGTCAATGCGATAATCGTCACAAATTGTACCATCCTCTTCCACTTGATCCACAGCACCCATGCCGTTCTCCACAATAAACAGCGGTATCTGATACCGGTCGTACAGATTGTTTAACGCAACTCGCAGTCCAATCGGATCGATCTGCCAGCCCCAGTCTGTCACTTTCAAATAAGGATTTCTTCCGCCTCCGATGACGTTTCCTTCTGCATATTCCAGATTTTCACCCTCGATCGAAGAAAAGTAATAGCTGAATCCAATGTAGTCCACACGACCCTCACTTAAAATTTCCAGATCTCCCGGTGCTGTCTCAATCTTTACATGATATTTTTCCCACACGGAGGTACAGGTATTTGTGTATCTTCCTTTTACATGAACATCACCGTAATAATAAGTAAATAACATCCTGTTCCTCACCGCAACCTGATCCTCGGGCGCACACGTTGCCGCATAAAACAGCGGGTACAGCAGCATACAGCCAATTTTAAAATCAGGATTGATCTTATGTCCAATGCTTACCGCTTTTGCACTGGCAACAAGCATATGATGAGACGCCTGCAAGATCGTCTGATATGGCTCCTCGCCTTCCTCATAGATGATACCCGCCTGATGCCATGGTCTTTTTGCTTCCGCGCTTGCATTGATCTCATTAAATGTCATCCAGTATTCCACTTTATCTTTATAACGCTCAAACACAACCTCACAGTAACGCGTATAAAAATCGATCAATTTGCGGTTTCTCCATGAGCCATATTTTTTTACCAGATACAGCGGCATTTCATAGTGCGATAATGTGACTACCGGTTTTATCCCATATTTAAGCAGTTCGTCAAACACATCATCGTAAAACTTTAAGCCTTCCTCGTTTGCCGTCTCTTCATCGCCATTTGGAAAGATTCTTGTCCATGCAATCGACATCCGAAAGCATCGAAATCCCATCTCGGCAAACAATGCGATATCCTCCTTATAATGATGATAAAAGTCTGTTGCCACATGACTTGGATAATATGCATCCGGAAAAATTTCCTCGTCAATCTGCCTCTGTACGCCATGTCGTGCCCCTCTCTCGACATCAACAATGCTCAGTCCCTTTTTGCCTTCCAGATAACCACCCTCATACTGGTTCGCGGCGGTCGCTCCGCCCCATAAAAAATCTTTTGAAAATTTCATTTTTAACCTCACATATTTAAAGAATTACAATCGCTTTGTCCATCTGCTTTACAGTAGTTTCATTTGAAACGATAAATTCCAGATAATCTGTGGAATTTGTTACGATCATCATGGTTGTCGGGTCAAATCCTTTTTCTTTGATAAAAGGCAGATCAAACTCAACAAGCAGATCGCCTTTTTTTACCTGATCCCCCTGCTGTACATGAGCGGTAAATCCCTCACCGTTTAACTCTACTGTATCAATACCAATATGAATCAGTATCTCCGTTCCTTCTTTGGAAACCAGTCCCATAGCGTGGTTTGTGGCGAACAGTGTACTGATCTCCCCATCGACAGGCGCCACCACCTTCCCGTCAGAAGGAATGATCGCCACACCTTTTCCCATGACCTCAGATGCAAATGTCTCGTCACTCACATCTTTCAACGAGATCATCTGACCGTTTAACGGTGATGCGATCACAATTTTGGTACTTCCCTTTTCCTCTGCACTCTTGACTGCTGTATCTGCTTCTCCCGTCTCCCGATCCTCTGCATCTTCAAATCCAAACAGCAGTGTAAGTATAAAGGTGATCGTAAAAGCAATCGCAATACCGATCAACAAGTTGATCACATTACCAAATCCATCTCCGCCGACATATACGCCGATCTGCAGAATAGAAGCACCGTTTGGCGCAAATGCACGGACACCGGTGAGTCCCATATAAAAACCACCGCAGGCACCTCCGATCAGCACAGCATACAAGGGGCGCTTTAATTTCATCGTCACCCCGTACAACGCCGGTTCTGTAATGCCAAGTAACGCTGTAACACCCACCGAGTAAGCCAGTTCTTTTAGTTCTTTATTCTTTGCTTTTATTCCAACTGCCAGAGAAGCTGCACCCTGACATAAATTAGATGCCACCATTCCAGGAAAAATCGTCTGATAACCCACAGTTGCCATCTGCTGAAAAACACCCGGGAACAGGCTGTAATGCATACCTGTCATAACCATCAGAGGAGTAAAGCCGCCAATGATGGTTGGGATCAGCCATGAAGCTTTGCCGTCCAGGAACATGATCGCTCCAGCCAGCGCATCGCCAACGATCGTTCCCACAGGTCCCAGTACGATCAATCCGATCGGAACCATGATCAAAAATGTACACAACGGCACAACGATCAATTTGATCGCCTTTGGAATATATTTTTCAAAGAAACGCTGCACATAAGACATCACCCATACGATCAGAATGATCGGTATGACCGACGATGCGTATTTGGCTGTTGTCACCGGAAGCCCCAAAAAGCGGAGCGCTTCTCCTGCCTCAAAAAGTGCAGTAAGGTTTGGATGAAGCAGCACGCTTGCCAACACAACCGCATAAAAAGGATTTGCCTTAAACTTCTGTGCAGATGTGTAAGCTAACATCATCGGAAGGAAATAAAAACCTGCATCCCCGACGATACTCAGGATCGCATAGGTCTGGGAACCCGTATCCATCAGCCCAAACGTCACCAGTAATGACAACAGTCCTTTTAACAGACCACATCCCGCCAAAGCAGGCACTACCGGCACAAAGATAGCCGAAATAATATCAAATAAATCCGTTATTTTAAACCTCTTTTTTTCTTTTTTGTCATCCGGTACACTGTTGGCGAAGTTACCAAGCTTCACAAACTCCCGGTAAACATTCGGCACATCATTTCCAATGACAACCTGAAACTGCCCACTTTTATTTACAACACTAAATACACCTTTTAAGTTCTCAATCGCTTCCTTATCTGCCTTGCCGTCATCCGCAAGATGAAGCCTCAGTCTTGTTGCACAGTGCGTCACATTCTGCACATTACTCTCTCCGCCAATATTTTTTAAAATATCGGCTGCTAATTTTTTGTAATCCATTTTTTCATCCTCTCTTTCATCAAAAATAAAATCAACTCTGTTTTGGTGAATTGAGGGTTTTGCCTGATTTAACAGTAACAATCCTTTTCAAATTCGATTACGATACGCGTGCTCTGCCTTCTCCACCTTCTTTCTCATCCTCTATCTTCAACTGCACATATTGATTTCCTTCTGCAATAATCGTTCAATATGAACAGTTAAATACAACAACTCCTCCTGCGTAATATGTTTATCATATTTTTTTGTGATAAACTCACGGATCTTTTTGGCACATTCAAACGCTTTCGGATATTTCGTGACAATCATTTCAAATAATTCCATGTCGTTGTCCTCATAAAATTTTTCAGATAACACTCTTTCTGCAAAAAATTTCAAATGGTTGATAAAACGGTAATAACTCAGCGAATCCTCATCAAACTCAATATTTAACGTATATTTGACAATATTGCACACTTCCGAAACGATATTCATAACTTCGATCATTTCCGGTATCTCGCGCTCTCCCGCCGCATTTATAAAATGAAGCGTAATGGAAGCCGCCTCGTCCAACGGCAGTTCCGCTCCGGTCGCCTTCCGGATCAGACACAGCGCTTCCCGGGCAACTATAAATTCTTTTTTGTACAGACGCCTGACATCATAAAGCAATGAATTTCTCATAGGAATATTTTTGCGGCAGTTGTCAATCGCAAAGTGAATATGGTCTGTCAATGTGAGATAAATATTTTCATTAAATTTTATCCCAAGCTTTTCTTCCGCCATACGGATAATCTGCTCCGATAAATGCAAGTATTCATACGGAATCTCACCGATCAGCTCAATCAGGCGATTATTATTTTTCTTATTTTCCAGTGTAAATATTTTCCGCGCCCGATTCTTGTCAATCTCCTCGCCCTTCTTTCTTTGAAAAGCAATCCCTTTTCCCATGACAACAATCTCTTTCTCTCCTTCGAGAACAATCGCCGCATTATTATTTAATACCTTCTTTATAACCAAGACATTCCTCTCCCATACTAAAAAAACTCAATCCAAGAAAGACTATATCATACAATATAGCTTTCTTTAAATTGAGTTTTGCCTGCAAGATATAAATTCCCCAGTAACAATTTCAATGATTTTGTGCTATAAGCATACTACAAATACTTTCATCTGTCAACCGCCATTTCCCCTGCCCATTCAAAGCCCTTTTTCGCAACGATCACAGCAATGATCTCATTGATGACCGCAGCAGCGGCGATCGTTCCCTGCACGATCTTCGCGCACTCAGGCGCAGGTCCCGTCAGCATATTAACTGCGATCCCCGTAAAGACGAGCGAGACACCGGAATGCGGCAGCAGCGTAAATCCAAGATATTTTCGGACGGTATCCGGCGCTTTTGTAACGGATGCTCCGAATCTTGCCCCAAAGTATTTTCCAAAGGCGCGCGAAAGAATATAGACTGCCGTAAATACGCCCGCTCCAAAAATCAGATGGTAATCGAGCGGCGCGCCAAGATTTAAGATCACCGCGATCATGGAAACTGTGAGGATCGGCTGAAAACCTCCCATAAGCTCGTCCAGCTTTTCCTCGGAGATCAGATTGGCAAAAACAGCGGAGTACGCCATACCGATCAGCATAAAATTCAAGATCGGTGCCGGGAACAGATAATAATTGATGTAAATGCCCACCGCCGAGATCGCCAAAATCGAGAGCAGCAGATTGCAAAAGAGCGCCCATTTTCCTTTCATCTTCCGCATCAAAAGTCCGCTGATCAGCCCTCCGATCCCACCAAGAAGCAACGGTACACCGATAAACAGCGGGATCATATATGCCGGCATACTGTCCGCAGACAGACTGCCGCTCACCACTGCGATCACACTGAAAAAGACAACCACGCCGACCATATCATCAAGCGCCGCCATCGGGATCAGGGTCTTGGTCACAGGTCCCGTGGTACGAAACTCCCGAACGATCGAAAGCGCCGGAGCCGGAGCTGTCGCAAGCGCGATGCCTCCGAAAATAAACGCCAGATACACAGGCGTTCCCGTAAAATAAAAAACAATCCCGAACACCAGGCTCACAAAGAAGAAGGTGCCCAGCGACTGCGTGAGGGTCGTCACGATGATCTGTTTGCCCGCCGCCTTTATTTTCTTCCACACCAGCTCTGTTCCGATCATCAGACCCACGCTGCACTCCAGTATATTGATCGCGTATTCATAGACCGGTTCGCTCAGTATCGCATCGTTTAGTAAATTTAACGCGTACGGTCCAAAGACCATTCCCGCAAGAAGCCACCCTAAGATCGCCGGAAGCTTCAGCTTCGATACCAGCTTTCCGAACACCACCGCAGCCCCAAATGTAATCAGATAATTCAAAATCATTTCGTTTCCTCCTTTTCCATCAGTCCGTTAAAAAGAATCTCAAGCCAAACCCCGACCTGCCTTTCATATTCTTCAATCGCTTCCTTCATTGGCTTCTCCGCTGTTTCCAACTGAAAATACTGATGAAACATATCCAGCTGAATTTTTAAAAACGACAGCGCTTCCCCAACCGAAATTGCATGATTCATCCGGCTATTTTCCAACAATTTCTGAAACAGCAAAAGTGTCTCACCATCAAACGTTCGCTTTAATTCATCCACCGCCCCTTTTAGCTTTGGCGGCGTGCGCAAAAGTGCATGAAAGAAAATCTCCCGCTCCGTTGGATGCTCTTTAAAATATACCGCTCTGCTTTTTATATATAAACCCGCCGCATCACGCAGCTCCTTTTGCCCTGCCATGCTCTCCCGCGCGGCTTCTGCAATATGGCAAAAGCAAAGCTCCACACACTTTAAATACAGAGCGTCCTTGTTCTCAAAATAATGATAAATGATCCCCTTTGAAATTCCCGCATCATCGCAGATACGATTTAGAGAAGCCGCCTGATAATCATAGCGCCCAAATTCCTTTTTTGCACTCTCTAAAATCCGGCAGATCATCTGCTGCTTCTTTTTACTGCGCTCCATATTTCCCCTCCTTTTCACTTATTGACCAATCGGTCAATAAGTACTATAACAGGATTTCCACACATCGTCAAGGAACAAAAGCGCGCTTCCTCACACGAAGTGTGTTTTTATGACATAAGATTGCGGAACAATTTCCCATGGCATAAAAAAGGAACCGCACAACGCGGTTCCTTCTCAAAAATCTTTTTATCTGTTCAATTCAAATCTCTGTACCATCTCATTTAATGTGGTTGCCTGTGCCGCAAGCTCCTCAGAGGTTGCCGAGCTCTCCTGCGCCGTTGCCGAATTATCCTGCACTGCCTGTGAGATTTCCTCGATCCCGTCCTTGATCTGCTCCATACTTGCCGCCTGACGTACCGCATTTTCCGAGGTCTTTTGGATCATGCCGTTGACACGCTCGATCGCTTTGACAGAATCCTTAAGGGAATCCAGAACCTCCTCCGCAAGGCTGTTTCCTTTTTCAATCTCATCCAAAGATACCCCGATCATATCACGCGTCACATTAACTGCCTTCGCGCTCTGCTCCGCCAGATTGCCGATCTCCCCTGCAACCACTGCAAAGCCTCTGCCTGCCTCGCCGGCACGCGCTGCCTCAATCGCCGCATTCAGCGCCAACAAATTCGTCTGGTCTGCAATCTCCTCAATCGTCTTGATGATTCCGACAACCTCCCGCGACGTCTCCTGAATCTTATTCATCGCTTCCATCATGCGATTCATCTGATCCTGGCTGTCCTCCATCTTCTTTGCGACCTGCATCGCCTCTCTCGCAGAGTTTTCAGCCTCCTGCTTATTTTCCTCAACCTGCTCGGTAATCGAAGTCGCTGTTGCAACAAGCTCCTCGACAGCCGCAGCCTGTGTACCGGCGCCGCCCGCAAGGTCCTGTGATGCCTTTGCCAGATCATCAGCGCCCGCAGATACCTGCTCGGCGCTCTCACTGATGCCAAGCATTACCTCATTCATCGAGGTTGAAATATTGATCAACGCCTGTTTCACCTTCAAAAACTCACCGACATAATCATATTTTAACTCGATGACAAGCTTGCCCTCCGCCATGCGTGAAAGCACCTCAGAAATTTCATCAATATAAGCGATATAATTCTTTAAACGTTTTACCGTCTCATTGATCGAGGCTCCAAGCTCTCCGACCTCATCCTTGGAATCAATCTGAAGCTTCACATCAAGATTGCCCTCGGCAAGCTTTTGTGCTGTTTCATTCAGCTCCTTTAACGGACGCGTGATCTTCGTTGCCGCTCTTGTTAAGCCTATCTGTACCACGCCCATTCCAAGTACGAACAAAATAAGCAGAATGATGATCAGCTGTACCAGCTCTGCATAATATTCCCCTGCCGGAAGATCACTGACTACCATATAGCCCGTATTGCCGACTTCACTCACATAGCCATACTGAACATTTCCTGCCTGCTTATACCTTAGGAAACAGGCTTCGTCTGCCTCCAGTGCATCCAGTACATTCTGAGACAGCTGTGCCTCGGAAATATTTCGCCGGATCATATCCGCCGACGGATGATAGATGATCGTCCCCTCTGCTGACAGCAGCACTACAAAACCTTTTTCACCGATTTTATGCTCCGCCATCATCTTATCGATCTTTTCCAACGAAATATCCATACCCACCACGCCAAGAAGCGTTTTTCCGTCCTTGTCATAGACAGGTGTCGCCGCCGTCAAAATTGTGTTTCCCGTACTGATGTCCTCATAAGGCTCCGTTAAGATCGTGCGCTGCTGCTCCGTACAGATATACCACGGTCTTTCCGTAATCTCAAAGGACGCATCGGAAACAAAGCCGTCCGACTGCACCATCATGTTTGCATCTGCATCCGCAACCCATGTTGCAAAAATATTCTGCGTATCCATTCCGGCAGTATTCTTGAGATTTTCAAAAACAATCGGATAGCCCTCGGTATCTGGCAGGGCGCTTCCTGCCTTTGTATCCTTTAACACCTGCCGCAGCTGCGGATTAACGGCAAGCTGCTCCGTGATCCTCTCATACTGATGAAAAAAATCTGCAAGCTGGTAAGACACAAGCTCCGATTGCAGTGTCAGCTGCTCCCTCTTTGTCTCCATGAGCACTCCGCGCGCCATAAAAATAGATGCAGCAGCCACCACGATCAATACAAGCAGCACATCAAGCCCAATCCGTCTCCTGATCTGGTCCGCGATCCCTCTCCGTCTTTGTCCCGGTGTTTGTCGTTCTGCCTGCGTTTCCCTATTCTCCGCCATAACAAAACCTCCTCATATGTATCATACTTTCTTCTTAAATAAGAAAGCTTTCTTTACATTTTACCACAAAATATTCTGTTTGTACAGAATTTTGCGTCTTTATTGGACCTCTCTCCCTATATTTTCTGACAATTGTCAGAGAACCTTGGATAAAAACTCCTGAAGTCTTGGGCTTTTCGGATTTCCAAACACCTCCTGCGGCGTCCCCTCCTCCTGGATCACACCGTCATTGATAAACATCACGCGGTTCGCGACCTCTCGCGCAAAGCCCATTTCGTGCGTTACCACTACCATCGTCATGCCGTCCTGCGCAAGCTCCTTCATAACGGCAAGCACCTCTCCGACCATTTCGGGGTCGAGCGCTGAGGTCGGCTCGTCAAAAAGAATAATATCCGGGTTCATCGCCAGCGAACGGATGATCGCGATACGCTGCTTTTGTCCGCCGGAAAGCTGTGCGGGATAAGCGTCCGCCTTATCACTTAAACCAATGCGCTCCAAAAGCTCTGCCGCCTTCTTTTTTGCATCCTCCTTCGCCATCCTGCCAAGCTTCACCGGCGCAAGCATGATATTTTCCTCAATCGTCATATTGGGAAACAGATTAAACTGCTGAAATACCATTCCAATCTTCTGACGCACCTGATTGATGTCGACAGACGAAGCAGTGAGGTCCGTTCCCTCAAACAGCACATGACCGTCCGTCGGCGTCTCAAGGAGATTTAAGGACCGTAAAAATGTTGATTTTCCGCAGCCGGACGGTCCGATCAGTGCAAGCACGTCTCCTTTTCGGATCGTTGTCGTAATTCCCTTTAAAACCTCCTGCCCGTCAAATGCCTTACGCAGGTTCTTTGTCTCTAAGATCACTGTATTATCGCTCATTATTCCGCAACTTCCTTTCTAACAGATTTACACCCTTACTCAATGCCATCACCATCAGCAAATAGATGAGTGCTACCGCAAGCAGAGGCAGCAATGCATCATAGGTGACACTCCTTATGATATCTCCGCCCTTTGTCAGATCCATAAAGCCAATGTAACCGCTGATCGAGGTCTCCTTTAAGAGACTGATAAACTCATTGCATAATGCCGGAAGGATATTCTTTACCGCCTGCGGCATTACGATGCTCATCATTGTCTGCCGATACGTCAGACCCAGACTTCTGCCCGCTTCAAACTGTCCGACGTCAACTGCCATAATACCGGAGCGCACAATTTCCGCCACATACGCTGCCGAGTTCAGACCAAAGGCGATGACTGCCACGACCAGCTTATTGATCGTCATGCTCTGGAAAATAACATAGTAAATGATCAAAAGCTGGATCATGACAGGCGTTCCCCGCACGATTGTCAGGTACGCCTTACAGATGGCATTAAGCACCGTAAGACCGCCGTTTCTGTCGTGATTCGTGCGAACGACTGCGATCAAAAATCCGAGCACAATACCGATCATCACTGCAAAAACGGTAATGACAACCGTATTTCCAAGTCCCCTCAGCAGATACATAAAGCGATTTTCCTGTATAAAACTGCTGTAAAACCGCTCTGAAAGCGTCTGCCCTGCCTGCACCGCCTCTGCATCTGCCACAATGATCACCTGCTTTGAGGTTGTGTATGTATCCGAGAAATTCACATTCTTTTTTCGCTCCTCCGTCACGGTAAAGCCGGAAGCCCCAACGTCTGCTTTTCCGCTGGCTATCGCCGGAATAATGGAATCAAACGCCATATCCTCAACCTTAAGCTCCATGCCAAGCTTGTCGCAGACCGCCTGCATAATGTCAATATCCATGCCGGTGATCTTTCCATCCTCATAATATTCATAAGGCGGAAATTCTGCGTTTGTCGCAACAACGAGCGTTCCGTTTGGACGCGCTGTATCGGCTGGCTCATATGGATATTTTCCGATTTCAGATTCTGCGCCGACATAATTTTTCTTGATCTCATCCAAGACGCCTTCCTCGTCAAGCTCGGCAAGCGCCCCATTTATCTTCGTCAAGAGCTCCTCGTTCTCCTTTGCCATGAGAAAGGCGTAATCCTCGAGCGTAAACTCCTCCTCCAGAATCTTAAGACCGCTGTTTTGCTCCACAAACTTCATTGCCGGCTGTTCATCGATCACAACGCAGTCAATCTTCCCCTGCCTTAGCGCCTGTACCGCATCCGCTCCCTTATTGTAGCGCTCCACGACCGTACCGGAGCCGTCGCCCTCATAATCACTCACATAAATATCACCTGTGGTTCCAAGCTGCACACCGATACGCGCACCCGACAGATCATCCACTGACGCTACGGTCTTGACCGATGACTCTGTGCCCTCTGCTGTTTGTGCCTCTGTTCCCTTCTGCCCGCAGGCAGCCACGCCAAAAAGCGCCATTCCCGCAAGCAGCAGACAAAGTATCTGTTTTTTCTTTTTCATAGTCACACTCTCCTGCAATGATTTTTCTTACATTTTTTATGTATAATTATTCATTCATGGAGTATAACATGTTTTTTCAGAAAAGAAAAGGCTTTTTTATGAAATAATTTCACAAACCTGATAAAGGTAGCTTCTTTTCTCTTTTCCGATCCGTTCTACCATTCCCAGCTCCGTTAAAAGCAGAAGCGTCGTCTGCGCAAGTCGGATCGGAATCTTCGCGCACCGCGCAAATTCCTTCGCCGTAAATGTCTGCGGAAGATCGTATGGAACAAACTGCATATAATCCTCTCTGCGATCCACACACACCTCATGCACAAACGCAGTCGGTATGCGGTCAAACCGTTCACTTCCTTTTTTCTTATCCCTGCTCCACCCGTTTAACAGACGATACTCCTCCATATCCAGCAGCGCAAAACGGAAATGCAGGTTCGGGTCTGCCAAAAACTGCCGTATTTTATACAATTCGATAAACGCCTGATATGGACTTCCCTTTTTCGGAGATTTTCGTCCCCCGGAGGTCTCTCCCGTCTCCTCGTTGATCCAGTAAAGCCATTTCTGATGTGGGATCGGATAGACGATCGTCACGGGATATTGGGGCAGAAACGCCGCCAGCTTTCTTCTCATCACATGAAAAGACCGGGTCTGAATCTCAATGATCTCAGACCCGGTACAGATATCCGCAACAAAATTTTCAACCGGCACCTCATGCAGTCTTTCATCCGGGGCATAGTAATGCTTTAGCACCGCATGTGTTGTTTTCTCGGAAAGGGTTCCGATCCCCTGACGGCTTCGCGGAACATTTATGATTCTGTTTTTTGCCTGTTCAAATCGTACCTCATCAATACACATAGCTTCCTGCTCTTTCTCTTTTCGTATCTTCTGCCAGTTATCATAGCATACCGCACAGATACAATGCAACAGACAATGTTCTTTCCCTAAAAGGAAATGGGAAACTGATCCAATCCCCCTATTTCTTCCTCCTCACTTCGCTTGGTATCCAGAACATATACCTCGTAATTTATCATTCTCTCCTCAAAAAACTTTTCCCATTCAGAAAACTTCTCAAGGTCCGCTCCCGCTATGATGCCCTCCAGAATCGCCTTAGACAATTCTTCATAGAAACCTGTTTCCGGGGGATAGAAAATTGACCAGCCCTTTTCCGGATTATTCTCATCAGAATAACTAATAGCATCCATCGTAATTGTTATAATGCCATTCTCTGTCCGAAAAACATGCCCTTTTACCTCATGCACTGCATAATACCTCAGTGCCAGATTCTCAGAAACGAGATTTGGATAATCCCTCAGATATAAATCTGCCAGCTCCTGCAATTTTTCCAACTGTTTCCGGCTGGTTATGATAAGATCGGTATCATACTCACCTTCAAATCTCATCCGTTCAATGCCTGTATAGGAATCAATTTCAATGGTACACCTCGAATCAAGCGGAACAGTAGGAATCTCATCCGTATTCAAAAATTGCTTTAAATACCCTAATAACTCGTCATCTGCAAACATTACATCCCTCTTTGCAGAATCGGAAATATCACTTATAATGTAAGCTTTTCCTGTCTTTTCATCAATCTGAATATTTGCATCCTCCGGTCTAAAGCACATAGAAATATCCAACTCTTTATTATAGATTTCCCAGCGCCCCTCTGCGTCCAAAGAAATGCTATATTTCGCATTATCAATCGGATGTACTTCTCCGTTTAACACATCTTTCAGATTACTCATGGTATTATTCTTGTTAAACATCAAATTCGGCTTTTGCATGATCGCATATGCATCATAAATCGAGATCCCGTTACCTCTGACACTTTCCCCCGAATCATCTTTCTCCGCCTCGATCCGATCCAAAAAATCTCTGTTATTTCCACGATACCCCTTTTGGAATAACGGCATCCTCCCGTAACCTGCGGAATTATTTGTAATCTGTATACTCATATGCAGCCCCCCTTAGTGCGTTGCTTTGTTGCTCGTCATACAATAAAAAAGGCACAATATGTTTTGATGAAATTTCTGCCTATCCTATCTTCGTCGTCCACTTCGAGCAGTCCCACACCTCATTTACAATCTCCTGGTAAAACTCCGGCTCATGGCAGATCAAAAGGATCGTTCCGCGATATGCCTTTAGGGCACGCTGTAATTCCTCCTTTGCATCCACATCGAGATGGTTCGTCGGCTCGTCCAAAAGCAGGATGTTCGTCGGACGGTTCATCAGCTTGCACAGGCGCACCTTTGCCTGCTCTCCCCCGCTTAGCACGCGCACCTGGCTTTCAATATGCTTCGTCGTCAGACCGCAGCGCGCGAGCGCCGCGCGCACCTCATACTGTGTAAAAGACGGAAACTCCTCCCAAATTTCATCAATACAGGTATGCCGATTCTCCCCCTTGATCTCCTGCTCAAAATATCCGGTCTCTAAATTTTCTCCCAAAACCACATTTCCCTTTAACGCTGGGATCAGTCCGAGAATACTCTTTAAAAGTGTCGTCTTGCCGATTCCGTTTGCACCCACGAGCGCTACCTTGTGCCCGCGTTCCAGCGAAATGTTCAGCGGTATGGAAAGCGGCTCGTCATAGCCGATCACAAGGTCCTTTGTCTCAAAAATATATTTTCCCGGCGTCCGCCCCACCGGAAAAGAAAACTCCGGCTTGGGACGTTCCGCTGCAAGCTCGATCACTTCCATTTTATCCAGCTTCTTCTGCCTTGACATCGCCATATTTCTCGTCGCCACACGCGCTTTATTTCTGGCGACAAAATCCTTCAGCTCGCTGATCTCCTGCTGCTGCTTGCGGTACGCCGCCTCAAGCTGCGCTTTCTTGACCGCATAGACCTCCTCGAACTTCTCATAATTCCCCACATAACGGTCAAGCCGCTGGTTCTCCATATGATAAATGATATTCACAACATCATTTAAAAACGGAATATCGTGCGAAATTAAAATAAAAGCGTTCTCATACTCGGTCAGATAACGCTTTAACCATGCAATGTGCTCGGCGTCCAGATAGTTTGTCGGCTCATCCAAAAGTAAAATATCCGGCTTCTCCAAAAGAAGCTTGGCTAAAAGCACCTTCATGCGCTGCCCGCCGCTTAGATCTGTCACGTCGTGCTCCAGACCAAGCTCTAACAGTCCCAGCGCACGCGCAACCTCCTCCACCTTCGCATCGATCACATAGAAATCATGGAGCGTGAGCGCATCCTGGATCACGCCAAGCTCCTCCATCATGGCGTCCATCTCCTCCGGCGGCGCCTCTCCAAGAGAATCACAGATCTGATTCATCTTTTCTTCCATCTCAAACAGCCACGCGAACGCGGACTTTAACACACGCTCGATCGTCATGCCCTTTGTCAGCGTGGAGTGCTGGTCGAGATAGCCCACGCGCACTTGCTTCGCCCACTCAACCTTCCCCTCATCCGGCATCAGCTTACCTGTCACAATATTCATAAACGTGGACTTTCCCTCTCCGTTTGCCCCGACCAATCCAATATGCTCTCCCTTTAACAGACGAAACGACACATCATCAAAAATCGCACGGTCTCCAAACCCATGCGTTAAATGCTCTACATTTAAAATACTCATAAAACTCCTCCGCTTTGAAGCGATTTATCGCAATGCAATTTTTCAAACTGCTTTCCGTATATTTACTTGATCCAAAAATATGCCAATACGACGATACCAAGCACGATCCGATACCAGCCAAACACCTTAAAATCATGCTTTCTGATATATCCCAGCAAAAACTTGATCACTATGATCGATACCACGAAAGCGCTTGCCATGCCGCCAAGCAGAATGATCCACTCGTCGCTGCTGAGCAAAAAGCCAAAATCAAGCAGCTCTAAAAGACTTGCACACGCCATGACGGGGATCGCCAGAATAAAAGTAAACTCACTCGCCGCCTTTCTGGATATACCGATCAAAAGCGCACCGACAATCGTTGCACCGGAACGCGACGTTCCCGGAAATGCTGCTGCAAGAAGCTGAAAGATACCAATAAGCGCAGCCATCTTCCACGTAATCTCATACATGGTCTCCACCCGCGCCGTTCTTCCTGCATTGTGGTTTTCCACGATCAAAAATGCAACGCCAAACACGATCAGCGCAACAGACACGCCGATCGGATTATAAAATAATTCGTCACAGGTATCATCCAAGCCCAGCGCAACAAACACGATCGCCGGAAAACAGGCAAGCACGATCTTCATCCAGTTTATAATGATCGGCATTTTCACAGCGATCGGTCCGACAAAGCAATAGTCCTCTCTCCAAATACTTCCCTGATTGCGCGATGACCTTCTGCCGCCGGAAAGCCCGAACGGCCATATCTGACTCCAGAACAAAACAACCACCGCAAGAATCGCGCCAAGCTGAATGACGACAAGAAACATATCCCAAAAAGACTTCTCCACATTGAGCGTCAGAAATTCATTTAACAGAATCATATGCCCGGTGCTGCTGATCGGCAGCCATTCCGTGATTCCCTCTACGATACCAAAAATAATTGCCTTCCATAACTCCAACATAAGCGCTCCCCTTCCATTCCTTTTTTATTTTTACGCCGCCTGCAACAGACGCTCACTGCGGCGATACACATAGACATAAGCGGGAAACAGAAAAATATCCGCAAACACCCACGCAACGGGACTTGCAAAGCAGGCGGCAACAAAGCCGAACACCGGCACAAACGCAAAGCCGACCAATGTTCTTGCCGCCATCTCAAACACGCCCGCAAAAATCGCAAATTTACTGTAGCCCATCCCCTGTATCAAAAAACGCACGGTATTGACAAACAGCAGCGGCACATAAAAAGCACTGTTAATGATCAAAAGCAGATGTACGTCCGCTATGATCTGCGGCGACGCCTTCTCCACGAAAAACAGCGCCAGATACTCCCCCGTGAAGAAAAGAATCAAAAAGGCGGCCGCCGCATAGATAACTCCAAGCACCGTGGACGCTTTTAATCCTGCCCCGATACGGGAAAGCTTTCCTGCGCCCATATTCTGACCGCCGTAAGTCGCCATCGTAGAACCAAGCGCGTCAAACGGACAGCAGAAGAACATACTGATCTTGCTTCCGGCAGTCATTGCCGCCACCGCATCCGATCCCAGCGTATTGACAGCGCTCTGCAAAACCACGCTTCCGATCGCCGTAATGGAATATTGCAGCCCCATCGGCACACCCATGCCGCACAGTGTCTTGATATAAGAAGCCTGAAGCCTCCGCTCCTCCCGATCGGTGCGCAGAAGCTCAAACCTTTGCAAGCTGTAGATCAGACATCCAAGCCCCGATAGCAGCTGCGAGACAACTGTTGCGACTGCCGCTCCTGCCACGCCCATATCCACCCATACGATCAGGACAATATCAAGCACGATATTGATGACGGACGCCATCACAAGAAACACGACCGGCGTGCGGCTGTCTCCCATCGAACGGATCACACCCGAAATCAGGTTATACAGATATGTTGCCGGGATCCCGATAAAAATAATGACGATATAAGCATACGCCTCGTCGATAATATTTTCCGGCGTCTGCATCAGCTCCAGGATCGGTCTGCAAAAAATCACGGTGAGCGCCGTCATGACAACCGAAAAAGCAATGGAAAGATAAACGGCATTCATCATAAATGCCCGCATCCCACTGTAATCCCCGGCTCCGAATTTATGAGCGAGCGGGATCGCAAAGCCGTTGCAGACGCCCATACAAAAGCCAATGATCAAAAAATTTAAAGACCCCGTCGAGCCTACCGCTGCAAGCGCGTCAACGCCAAGATAGCGCCCAACGATCAGCGTATCGACAAGATTGTAAAACTGCTGAAATAAAAACCCGAATAACAACGGCACCGAGAAGCCGAGTATCAGCTTCATCGGCGCGCCGCTTGTCATATCCTTTGTCACAAACTACACCTCTGTTTCTATGTATCTTTCTCTCTAAATATCCCCGCAATGCTTGCGAAAAACGGAAAAGAAGCTGTCCGTGGCAATCTCTCCCCCTGTCTCTAAGGTAAGCTCCTCCCACAGCTCCTCGTTCAGATATGATTCCTGCGACTCTGCAAATTCACGGTAAACATCGTCAAACGCCTCCTTTTGGCGCCGCCCCACGATATTTTTTTTATTTTCCTCCGTCAGCTCCTCATGATACTTATTCAGACATTTGATAAAATAGTAGCCGTCCTCGGTCGTTATCATCTGTGAAATTTCCCCGTCGTCAAGCCGGAATACGATTTCCGCGACGTCCTCAGAAAAATCATCACGGGAAACCATCACCTGGATCGCTGCTTTTTCATTATAATTATTTGCCACAGCGGCAAAATCCTCTCCCTCCAGGAGCTTCTTTCGCACAGTCGCAGCTTTTTCCTCACCTGTCACAAAAATCTGCATGATTTCCATGACGCGCGCTTCATCGTCACTGACCTCCTCATTCACATCCGAGGTCAGTGAATGATAAAGCTTCTGCGCCAATGCATAGTGGGCATAGTACTCCTCAATATCATCCTCCGATACCCCCAGATAGGACAGTTCTTCTCTTGAAAGCGAATCGTAATATTCCGCGGCAGCCTCCTCCACCTTCCGCAGCTCCTCCTTAGAAAGCGACATCTCCTGTGATTCCGCCAAAAGGTCCATGCAATAGACCGTGGTAAGCTCCTCCAGCACAACCGCCTTGACATATTCTGTCAGCGATCCGTCTCCGAAATCATGTTCCCACAGATTGATAGAATACGCTGTTCCATAAATATTCTGATAATTGGCAAGATAGACCTTTGCCTCCTTCAAATCGCAGACACTCCGTCCGATCTTAAAAACCTGTCTGCTATTTAAAGCTCTTGATATAACAAACTCCTTATCTCCGATCTGGCAGCCGGACAGCAGAAGCGTCATACAGACAGCCGCGGCAAGCACGCGCAGCCACCCTCTCGCAGTCTTGCTTTTTCTCATGTATTTTACCCTTATATCTCCATTGTATGCAGAATGCTGCGCGCGACGGAAATGCCGTTTGCAGACGCCTGCTGTAATCCCCTTGTCACAGACGCTCCGTCGCCGATGGCGCGAAGCCCCCGCACACTTGTCTCAAAGTCTTCATTGACAACTACCTTATTGGAATAGAATTTCACCTCCACCCCATAAAGCAGCGTTTCCTCACTGGCAATGCCGGGTGTCACCTTATCAAGCGCCAGGATCATCTCCTCAATATCCACCATAATGCGATGCGGGAATACAAGCGATAAATCGCCCGGTACGGCGTCCTTTAAGGTCGGAATCAGATTGTTTCTGCAAAGCCGCTCCTCGGTCGTCCTCCTTCCCCGTCTGAAATCGCCAAAGGTCTGCACCAGAATCCTTCCGTCGCAGAGCATATTGGAAAGCTGTGCGATCTGCTTTCCGTACGCGATCGGCGTCTTAAACGGCTTTGTGAAATTCTTTGACACAAGAATCGCAAAATTCGTATTATTCGTCTTTAACTCCTTAGACTTATAGGCGTGACCGTTTACGACCGCAAGCCCGTCATCGTAATACTCTGTCGCCACCTCACCCGACGGATTCGTACAGAAGGTACGCACCTTATCATCAAATGTCGGCGTGTGATACACGAGCTTTGCCTCATATAAATTTTCATTCAAAAACTCCATGATCTCGTCGCGCACCTCAACGCGGACGCCAACATCCACCGTGCCGACCTCCGTTGCAATTTCATGACGCCGGCAAATATGGGCAAACCAGTCCGCGCCCTCCCTGCCGACCGCGGAAATAACCTCCTTTGCCAGATACGTCTCGCCCTTATCCGTAAGAACGCCCCTAACCCGGCCATCCTCAATGAGAATATCCTCCACCATCGTGTCGAATATGATTGTAACGCCCTCCGCGAGCAGATGCTCCTGGAGTCTGGCGTATATCTTATAGCCCTCCTCCGTGCCAAGATGACGGATCGGACACTCGATCAGCTTTAGGTTCGCATTGATCGCCTTTCTTCGGATTTCACGGATCTCCTTCGCCTTATCCACACCGTAAACCTTTGTGTCCGCGCCAAATTTGAGATAAATGTCATCCGATTCCTTTAACAGCGCAACTGTCCTGTCATAGCCTAATATCTCCGGCAGATTGCCGCCGACGTCCGGCGAGAGTGAGAGCTTTCCGTCTGAAAACGCCCCCGCTCCCGCAAATCCCGTCGTGATCGAGCAGGGCTTACAGCCGACGCAGACCTTTGTCTTTCGCTTCGGACACTCCCGGTTTTCGATACGTCTGCCCTTTTCGATCATCAGCACCTTCATATCCTTCTTTTTATGCGCCAGCTCATAGGCGCAGAAAATCCCGGACGGTCCTGCCCCCACAATAATCACGTCATAGCTTTTCGTTTCCATCTGTCTGCCCTCTCTATGCTTCTACGATCAAATATCTGCCGTCCGAAAGCGCAAACACCTCCGACGACTCTTTCAGTTCTTCCTCGCTCATTCCTGCAATATCCGCACCCGTTTCCTCGAAATATGCGCGGATCTCCCTGCTGTTTTTTACGATCACTGCCATGCAGTCCTCCAAAAATTCCTCTGCCTCCTCAGGTGTTTCCGCTACAGGCTCGGAAAATAATTTTCCCTGCTGTGCCAAAAAAGCTTCCAGACACATTTCATCGTACATACAGCTTCCTCCCTGTGATTTTCTATTCATTCTACCATAAATAAAGGTCGATTCCAAGCTTCTTTAGCTCCCGGTAGATCGCCGCGACCGGAAGTCCTACAACATTATTATAGTCGCCGTTGATTTTGTCAATATAAATTGCGCATTTTCCCTGAATCGCATAGCTTCCCGCCTTATCAAACGGCTCTCCGGTCTTTATGTAGCGCAAGATCTCCTGCTCTGTCATTTCTCTCATCACAACGTCGGTGCGTTCATGAAAGGTAAGCTCCCCAACCCTTCCGGATGCCCCAAGCAGCACCAGCGATACCCCGGTATAAACGGCGTGCGTCTTACCAGCCAGCATCGAAAGCATCCGGTATGCATCGTCCGCATCGCGCGGTTTTCCCAAAATCTCATCGTCATACGCCACCACAGTGTCCGCGCCGATGATCAGGATATCCTGCGGCGTGACAAGCTCCCGATGAGAGGTCTCATATGCTTTCACCATGCCAGCAACCTCTCTCGCCTTACAGCCTGCCAGCTCCTCCACCGCCTCCTGCGGCGTGTTTTTTGTGATGACCTCCTCCCCCTTTGCCGGGCAGATGTCAAAACTGATCCCAATCTGCTCCAGCAGCTCCTTTCTCCGCGGGGATGCGGACGCCAGAATAATTTGTCCCATAGCTCCTCCTTCTATACCTGCACAATCTGCCCCAGACGGAACGAATACAACAGACGCTCCTTTACACGCACCTCTCTGGCATCTCCCCTCTGATACAGACGCTCCAATGCCTCTCCATAGAGAACGAGCTGCGCCGCATAGCGCCCGGCAAGCTCGCCTGCCGTATCGACGCGGTCTGTCTTGTAGTCAAGCACCACAAGACCGTCGTCCTCCTCCCAAAATACGTCGATGATTCCCTGTATCAGGGTCAGATCCTCATCGTCACACTGACCATCGGAAGCTTCGTCCGTCTCACTGTTTTCCTTCCTCTCGCCAAAGCCAAATGCCGCAAGCTCCGTCTGCGTAAAGCCCATCACAAACGCCTTTTCCCGATAAAGTCTTCCCGCCTGCTGCGCCGCGCGCATCCGCGCGCCAAGTTCCGATTCCAAAAACCGCTCAATCATCGGAAGCTTCACCAACGCTTTTGTCTCCTCTGTGATGCTGCCGTCAGAAAGCATCTGCGCAAGCTGCTCTCTGGGTGCGGTCCCCGATGCAAAATCATAGCATTCCATGACACGGTGCATTGCCGTACCGCGGAGCGCCCCCTGATTGACAGGCTCTTCCTCCTGCGTCCGCTTGCGCACAAACGGCGGCAGATATGGCACAAGCTCCTCCTGCAAAAATACAGGCGTCGTCTCCTCATCCTCCAACTGCTGCCGCTCGCGCATCGCCCGATGCTTTAGCTCCGATACCGAATATTTATTTTTCTGCGTCAACGCTTCCTCATGCGGATAACGGAAGGAAAACCGCTCCTCCAGTTCTCTCCTCCGCTCTTGATCTGCATTTTTAATTTCCTCCATAAGCTCTGCCTGTGTGATCAGCGATTCCGCATCCCTTTGTACCTCCCCTGCTAAAAGCTCCGTGACGGGAGTCACATGCACCTCATAACGCTCTCCATAGGAGCAGACCGCAGGGATCAGCCAGTCAAGATAGCCCGAAGCGCCCTCCCTGTCCGCATAATACAACGGACCGGACAACGTCTCCTGCTGCCGCGCTCTCTTAACCTGCTCCTGTGCATCCTTTCTGCAGCCCGTTAAGATCAATTTCTCCTTCGCCCTTGTGAGCGCCACATAAAGCACACGCAGCTCCTCGCCGAGATTCTCAAGATCGATCTGCTTTGCGATTGCCCGCTTTGCGATGGTCGGTGTCTTTACACGACGCTTTCCATCCATCCGGTCTAATCCCATGCCAAACTCCGGGTGGAGCACCATGCGGCTTCTAACGTCCTGACGATTGAAATTTTTTCCAAGCCCTGACACAAAGACAACCGGAAACTCCAAGCCCTTGCTCTTATGGATACTCATAATGCGTACCACGTCATCCTGCTCGCCCAGCAAATCCGCTTCTCCGAAATCCACATCGTACTTTTGCAGCTCGTCGATATAGCGCACAAAATGAAATAATCCCTTATAGCTCGTATTCTCATAGGCAATCGCCTTTTCCACCAGCATCTGCAGATTCGCACGGCGCCTCCTGCCTGCCGGCATCGCCGCCGCATAATTGCCATAGCTCGTTTCCTTCAGCAAAATCTCGATCAGCTCATGGATCGGCGTATCCGGCACAAGCTGCCGCAGTCTCTGATACATCGTATAAAATCTGTGCAGCTTCTGCGCAAAGACCTGCTCCTCCGCCGGCTGTTCCTGCTCCTCCGCGCGCGCCTGCTCCTCCGCTGCTTCCGCAAGCAGTGCGCAGCGCTGCAGCACGCAGTCATGAAAGCTTGCGTCTTTATCTGTCAGACGAAGTCTTGCAAGCTCCTCGTCCGTCATTCCCACGATCGGAGAACGAAGCACCGCAGCAAGCGGAATATCCTGTCTGGGGTTATCCAAAATCCGCAGCATACTAAGCACGGTCTGTACCTCGACCGCTGAAAAATATCCGGTCGCAAGAACGGTATAGGCAGGGATCCCAGCCTCGTTCAGGACTCCGGCAAAGGCGTCCGCCCATCCGCTTAGACTGCGCAGCAAAATGACAATATCCGAGTAACGCACACGCTGAAGCTCTCCCGTTTCCTTGTCTGTCACAAGCTGCTCCTCCATCAGCCTTTGAATGCGCCGCGCCACCATACGCGCTTCCAAAAGCTTCTTATCCTCGCCGTCTGCCGCCCCCGCAGACTGTGCGCCTGTGCGCTCCTTCGTCTCCTGCTCCTCGAAAAGCGCATCATGGCTGTCTGCGAGCAAAAGCTCCGGCGCAAACATTTGCTCCGCTTCCTTTGGCTCTGGATAAACGGCTCCCGGATAAAGAGCCGCCGCCTCATCATACGCCACATTTCCGAGATCTCTTGCCATAATCCGCTCACATATATCGTTTGCATAGGAAAGCACCTCCTCGCGGCTTCGGAAATTCCTGTGCAGATCCACCCGCTGCGTCAGACTCTCCTCCAGCGAATAGGTATCGTATTTTTCCATAAAAAGCTCAGGCCGTGCCAGACGGAAGCGATAAATACTCTGTTTGACGTCGCCAACCATAAAAATATTGTTGACGCCGCGCTCTTCCGTCGAAATCGTTCTAAGAATCGTCTCCTGCACATAATTGCTGTCCTGATACTCGTCAATCATGATCTCAGCAAATGTATCGCGAAACTCCTCCGCCGCACGCCTTGCCTGCTTTGTCTCTCCATCCACAAGAATATTTAATGCAAAATGCTCCAGATCATGAAAATCAACAAGATTCTTTCGCTTTTTTTCTTCCGCAAACGCCTCCGCAAACTCCATCGCAAGGCGCACCAGCTCGCTTGCCAGCGGCGCTGTTTTGCAAAGCTGCTCTGCCAGTACCTCCGGCGAAGAAAAAAAGTATTGCTTTGTCAGCTTTTTTAAAAGCTCCTTCGCATCGGCGCGAAGCTCCTTCACGCGCGCAAGCTTTTCCTCATCTCCCGAAAAGCCGCGGCTTGACGGAAGCCTGTCATAGGTTATCCCTGTGATTTCCCGATAAAGCTCTGAAAAATCCGTACATACAGAAAGTCTCTCATATTTTTCCAGATCACTTCTGATCACCTTCTCATATATCTGCGGTCCATCATCCTCCTGCGTCAGGGCAAGCGCCTTTTGCATCCGTCTTTTTATATCTGCAAGGATAAAACATACGTTTTCTAAAAGCGGCTCCATCCACGCAGCCTTCTTTAAATCCTCCGCGCTTTCCGCCGCATAGCCGTCCGCACAGGCAAGCAGCCATTCCTTGGGCCACGGATAGCTGCGTGAAAATTCATACAGCGAAAGGATCATCTCGCCCGCCTTCGCATCGCTGCGTCCCGCCACATAACCGTCCACAAACTCTGAAAATGCAGCGGACGGCTCCTCATAATTTTTCTCCAATACCCGCTTTAAGACGTCCTCGCGCAGCAGCTTTAATTCTCCCTCGTCGCCGATCCGAAAATTCGGCTCTAAATCAATCTCATGAAAATGATTGCGGATGACATACAGACAAAAGCTGTCGATCGTCGTGATCTGCGCATTATGGATCAGTGTAAGCTGCCTCTGCAAATGCTCATTTTCCGGCTCCTGCAAAAGCGCCTGCCTGATCGCCGCGCCGATACGCTCCCGCATCTCCGCCGCCGCCGCATTCGTAAAGGTCACGATCAGCAGCCGGTCAATATCGACCGGATTTTTGGCATCCGTGATCATTTTGATAATACGCGCAACAAGCACCGCCGTCTTACCCGATCCTGCCGCCGCAGACACCAGTATATTGCGGTTTCTTAAATCTATGACCTGCTGCTGTTCCGTGGTCCAAGAAACTCCCATAGCTCTCCTTGTTCTACTCCTCTTTTTCTTCGTTCCTCATTTTCTCCAAAAGCTCCTCTGCCTTGCCCAAAGCCGCCAGACGACGGTAAGAAAAACCGGGGAGCCTTGGGTCAAAGCCGCAGACCGTATGATACGGACAGTAATCACAGCCCGTTCGATCCAAAAGCTCATACGGAGCCACCGAGACGTCTCCCGCCAGAATGCGCCGCCCCGCATCCGTGATCATCCGGTTGACATGGGCAGACATCGCAGAAAAGTCCTCGGTACTTGCCGTCTTTGATGACGCCTTCAGCGAGCCGTCCGCCTTTAGGGCAACTGGGATCACCGCAGAGCTTCCCGAAAAATCCTCGTCCATTGCACGGTAGATTTCCTCCCTCTCATTGACAAAGCCTCCCGGCGCAAGCTCCTGAAAGATTGCCTGTCGGATCTCCTCCTCTGACTCCGTTCCGCTGCCCTCCACCATCGGGTCCTCAATGTGATAATAAAAAATGCCTGCCGGCTCGGCGATCCGCCCCGGATTGGCGCGCGCCACAAGCTCCAGCGCAGCGTTTAAATACACCACAAGCTGCAGCTGCAGACCGTGATACAGATTCAGCAGTGAAAATGTTGTATTTCCCGATTTATAATCAACAATCTTCACATACACCTTATCCTCCGTCTCAAAAGTATCAATGCGGTCAATCCTGCCGCGCAGACGCATCTTTTCATCCTCGCTCAAAGAAAACCGGATCGTCTGCATATCGTCCGTTCCCTGAAAACCGACCTCAAAAGCGCTCGGCATAAACCGCCCCTTTTGGACCTGAAGCGTCAGCGCCCAGATCGTCTTTTGCAAAGTCGCCCGCATACGTGCCAAAAGATAACGGTTTTTCGCCTCCTCAAAGACACCTGCCTTTTCGCAGGCGGCAACTGCATCCGCCATACTCTCATCCGCAAACGTCTGCCTGACCTCCTCTGGAATATCAAACCATGTGTACGCAGACACCTCTAAACGTCTGGCATAATGCTCCAGTGCGTCATGATAAATATTTCCCATATCGACCTGCGCAAACTCCTGTAGATCACGCTCTCTGATATGAAGCCCGTAATTCAGATAATGCGCAAACGCACACGCCGCAAACCGCTCCAGCCTTGTCACGCTGTTGTCTAAGGTTGTTCCATAGAGCGCTCTTGTGACCGCCTTCGCGATCGGATCGTCTGTATATCTGTAAGCTGCCGCCTGAAACAGCCTGCCGACCTCCTCCTGATAGGATTCATCTGCCAGATACCATGCCGCAAGCGCACGCCAAAGCTCCTGCTCCTCATCGCCCCACCGGATATGCCCTCTCTCCGCCTGTGATCCTAAGCCCCTCTCCCTCTCCTGCGCCAGCCCCTCCAAAAAGAACTGCAGCGCATTTTCCGGGGTCAGCACATCATCCGTCCATGACAGGCTTTCCTGTTCCGCTATGACAAGCGACGGAAACATCTGCTGCAGCGTACCGATCAGGTAAGAACGCCGCAGCGCCTTTCCGGAAGCGTTGACCTTTGAAAATGTTACATAGAGGGCATCGGAGGGCTTTGTCATATTTAAGTAGAGATAAAACTTCTGGATAAACACCTTTTCTCTTGCCCCCGGCGCAAGCTCCATGTGATGCTCCGCCATCATCTCCCGCTCAAGCTGAGAGATAATACCGCCCGTATTGGCAGGGGAAGGCACGATGCCATCATTGACCCCCACAAAAAAGAGTATCTTCACATGGCTAAGACGCGTCCGCTCAATGTCACCGACCGTCACCCTGTCATTTCCCGGCGGAATGCTCCCCACCTTTGCAGCAGAAAATCCGGCGTCCAAAATATCGCCGTACTCGCGGATCGTCATCTCCTCATCACCAAGCAGCGCCGCCGCCTTATCCAAAAGATCCATGACAATCCGGTAAATCTGCGCATATTCCTGCGCCTTGACCGGATTCTCTCCCTCAAAGGCATGCTCTCTTTCCTTTAAAAGCTGCTCGCATTCCAAGCCGCTTAAAAACTGATACAGCGCATATGTCTGTTCCTCCACTGTATGACCTTTGCCAAACACCTCGAACAACGGAAGAAATCTCTGCCAGATACTCTCCCTGATACCGTTCAACAGCAAAAGCTCCTCCTGCAGGCGCTCCTTCTCTCCCTCTCTCTCCTGCCTTCTCATGACAAACGTCCATGGTCTGCTCCAATGCCTTCTCCCACGGATGCCCTTTGCCAGCACATAATTTTCCAGCATGTCAATGTCCGTATCCGTCAGGCGGTGATGCGCCTCATCCTCAAACGCACTGCCGAAGCAGATGCGCTCCGCCAGACCGCTGCGCAGAAACCGAAAGATACTTTGATAGGAGAAGTCATACTCCACCACCTCAAGCGCCGCACGGATCAGCTCGATAAACGGATGAAACATGATATTTCTCGTCTGATCGATAAAATGGGGAATTGCATACTGCGCAAAAATTTCCGGCACATAATTGGCATACTGCGGCACATCTCCCGTCACCACGGCAATATCCTTATAGCAATACCCACCTTCCCTTACAAGCCTTGTGATTTCCCGTGCCACAAAGCACAGCTCACCGCGCGGGTCTAAAAGCTCCGCGATATGGATATTTTTTGCCTCGCCCTCATATCTGCGGCATCTGGGGCGAAATAAATTCTGCTCCATAAAAAAAAGCTCTTTGGCATTCCGGTAGCGCTTCTCCTCGCCGGGACTTAAAACGACAGGCTCCTCCACCGCGACCGCAAGCTCAAACGCCAGCTTTTGCAGTACCTCCACCGTCTTTTTGCTCATCGCAAAAAGCTCGTGCATCCCCCTGCTGTGATAAAAATCCTCACGGATGTCGATCGTCACCGACACCATGACCTTTGAAGCAAGCGGCAAAAGCTCACGCATCAGCCGGTTCTGCACGGGTGTAAAGCCGGTAAATTCATCAAAAACAAGTACACTCTCCCTAAGCAGCGACGATTTTTCCGCGAGCTCACAAAGCAGCATCAGGACCTCCTCCGCAGTGATGTAGCGCCCCTTTAAATACTCCAAAAATCCCCGGTACATCACAAGAATATCCGCAAGCTTACAGCGCAGCGCTTCCTTGAGCTTAGTGCCGCTCAAAAACTGCTCCAAATCCTCCGGCGATACATGATACTGTGCCAGCTCCGAGATCAGAGACTTCACCTCACCGATATACCCCATCTTGTTGAGATTGCCGCCAAGCGTTGGCAGCTCCTTTTTCTTTTGCTCCGCAACCTTGCGCAGCACCAGATTTTTTCCTGTCTCCTCAAGCACGACGATATCCTGTCTGCCAAGCTCGTCAAATACACGATAGGCAAGACGCACAAAGCTTAAGACCTCCACATTCATGATCGCATGGTTCTTTTGTCTGATGACAAGCTCCCTCTGTGTCTGCATCGTATATTGCTCAGGCACGAGAATCAAAAAATTCTGCTTTGGATGCTCCGCTGCCTGCTCTAATACATATTCATAAAGATAGTCGGATTTTCCACTGCCCGAATTTCCAAAAACAAACTGTAATGACAAGACTTATCCCCCTATGTTCTTCTTATCGCTGCAAATGACAACGTCAACAAACCGCCCCTGCCCTGCATCGTCTTACGACACCTGCACACAGGAGCGGTAACGCTCATTCCATTTTCACCTTATTGTTCACAAATCTCTGCATGCATTTCCTGCAAGGATTTTACTTCCCCATGCCCGTTGCGCTTCTCATAGCGGATCCCCTCTGCCGACGCCTTTGCCGCGGCAACCGTCGTCATGTATGGCACCTTTGCCTTGATCGCGGCTTTTCTTAAATAACTGTCGTCGTAGGCGCTGTCCTTGCCGACCGGCGTATTGATGATCAGCTGTATCTCACCGTTTGTGATCATATCCGCGATATTCGGTCGTCCCTCATACAGCTTTTTGACTTTTTTTGCAGGAATCCCATGTTCCTTCAAAAGGTCGCAGGTGCCGCCTGTCGCAACAATCGAAAAGCCGTCCTCCGCCAGCATTTTTGCCGGCTCGATAACCTCCTCCTTATCCCTGTTGTTGACTGAGATCAGCACGGTTCCTTCCAGCGGAAGCTTTGACTGGCTCGCCTCCTGCGCCTTGTAAAACGCCTCGCCGCAGGAAGCCGACAAGCCGAGCACCTCCCCGGTTGAACGCATCTCAGGTCCAAGTACCGGGTCTACCTCCTGGAACATATGAAACGGGAATACCGCTTCCTTCACACCGTAATTCGGGATCACCTGCTCCTTAAGCGCCGGAACAGGTGACGGACGTCCGGTGAGCTCTGATGTGATGAGCTCTGTCGCCAGCGGTACCATACGGATATTGCATACCTTTGATACGAGCGGCACGGTGCGTGATGCTCTCGGATTCGCCTCAAGCACATAAACCTTGTCATTTTCGATGGCGTACTGCATATTCATCAGACCCTTGACATGCATCTCCTGCGCGATCTTTTTCGTATACTCCTGAATCGTCGCTACATGCTCCGGTGAGATGTGTACCGACGGAATGATGCAGGCGGAATCGCCGGAATGAATACCCGCAAGCTCAATATGCTCCATAACTGCCGGCACAAAGACGTGCGTGCCGTCGCTGATCGCGTCTGCCTCACATTCCATCGCGTTGCTTAAGAAACGGTCAATAAGAATCGGACGGTCCGGCGTCACACCGACTGCCGCCTTCATATAGCCCTCCATACTCTCATCGTCATAGACCACCTCCATGCCGCGTCCGCCGAGCACATAGGATGGGCGTACCATGACCGGATAGCCGATGCGGTGCGCGATCGCAAGTGCTTCTTCTATCGTTGCTGCCATGCCCGATTCCGGCATTGGGATCGCAAGCTTCTCCATCATCGCGCGGAACAGATCGCGGTCCTCCGCAAGATCAATGACAGACGGCGCCGTACCGAGGATCCTCACCCCGTTTTTCTCAAGCTCTGCGGCAAGATTTAACGGCGTCTGTCCGCCAAACTGCGCGATCACGCCAATCGGCTGCTCCTTCTTATAAATACTCAGCACATCCTCAAGCGTCAACGGCTCAAAATACAGCTTGTCAGAGGTATCATAATCCGTTGATACCGTCTCTGGATTACAGTTTACAATGATCGTCTCAAATCCCAGCTTTTTTAACGCCATCGCCGCATGCACGCAGCAGTAATCAAACTCGATGCCCTGACCGATACGGTTGGGACCTCCGCCGAGGATCATGATCTTTGGTCTGCCGCTGTTTACCGGATGCCTGTCCGCTCCGTTGTAGGTCGAATAGTAGTAAGCGCTGTCCTTCGTTCCGCTGACATGAATGCTCTCCCATGTCTCCTCCACGCCAAGCGCGATGCGGCGCTCACGGATCTCATCCTCGGAAACCGCAAGGATCTGGCTTAAGTACTTGTCGGAGAAACCGTCCTTTTTTGCAGCGATAAAAAGCTCGTCTGACGGCAGACCTCCCTTTGCGGCAAGCAGCGCTTCCTCCTCTGACACCAGCTCCTTCATCTGCTCGATAAAATATGCTTTTACCTTAGTGATCTCATGAAGCTCCTCAACCGAAGCTCCCTTGCGCAGCGCCTCGTACATCAGGAAATGACGTTCACTTGACGGAGTTCCCAGTCTGCGCAGCAATTCTTCTTTGCTTAAGGAATCAAAATTGGCTGCATGACCAAGCCCGTAGCGCCCTGTCTCAAGAGAGCGGATTGCCTTCTGGAACGCCTCCTTGTAGGTTTTTCCGATGCTCATCACCTCGCCGACCGCGCGCATCTGTGTGCCGAGCTTGTCCTCCACACCCTTAAACTTCTCAAACGCCCAGCGCGCGAACTTGATCACCACATAATCGCCGTCCGGCACATACTGATCGAGCGTGCCGCATTTGCCGCACGGAATATCCTTTAAGGTCAGCCCTGCCGCCAGCATCGCGGATACAAGCGCGATCGGGAATCCCGTCGCCTTTGATGCGAGTGCGGAAGAACGTGAGGTGCGCGGGTTGATCTCGATCACGATAATACGGTCAGACACCGGATCATGTGCAAACTGTACATTTGTGCCGCCGATCACCTGCACGGACTCCACGATCTTATACGCCTGCTCCTGCAGACGCTTCTGACACTCCTTGGAAATCGTGAGCATCGGCGCAGAACAGAAGGAGTCTCCGGTGTGTACGCCGAGAGGATCGATATTCTCGATAAAGCACACGGTGATCATATTACCCTCTGCGTCACGCACAACCTCAAGCTCTAACTCCTCCCAGCCGAGAATCGATTCCTCAACGAGCACCTGTCCGACCAGAGACGCCTGAAGCCCCCTGGCGCAAACCGTCTTTAATTCCTCTTTGTTGTAGACAAGACCTCCGCCTGCGCCGCCCATCGTATACGCCGGACGAAGGACAACCGGATAGCCGAGGTTGTCTGCAATGGCGAGCGCTTCCTCCACGGAGTAAGCCACCTCGCTGCGCGCCATCTCGATGCCAAGCTGATCCATCGTCTTTTTAAACTCGATACGGTCCTCGCCGCGCGCAATGGCGTCCACCTGAACACCGATCACCTCCACGCCGTACTTATCCAATACTCCCGCCTGATTTAACTCCGAGCAGAGATTTAACCCCGACTGCCCGCCGAGATTCGGCAGCAGTGCATCCGGACGCTCCTTCGCGATGATATATTCCAGACGCTCTACATTTAACGGCTCAATATAAGTCGCATCTGCCGTCTCCGGGTCTGTCATGATCGTCGCCGGATTGGAATTGACAAGGACGATCTCATATCCCAGCCCGCGCAGCGCCTTGCACGCCTGCGTTCCCGAATAATCAAACTCGCACGCCTGTCCGATGATGATCGGTCCCGAACCAATGATCAATATCTTGTGAATGTCTGTTCTTTTTGGCATGAACATACCCTCCTGCATCGTGTTTTCCTAAATGTAACTTTTACTTCGGCATTTCTTTCTATTTTAGCACTATCCGTAAATCTGTGTCAATTCATCCGCAGTAAGCGCAAAATATTGCTACGCTGCCCATGAATCACGCTTGCACCAAAATGAT
>URJS01000007.1 GCA_900548205.1 uncultured Roseburia sp.
GGTCTGTTTTCCAAACAGAATCATCTCTAAGCCCTCCATACTCGTATGGCTGATTATAATAATACTCATTGATGAAACGTGTCGTTCCCTCCGGCTTTACCGCTTCTGCCGTGGTATCTACCACATACACCGTAATCTGCTTCTTATAGACACTCCCGGAGCTGTCTACAACTGTGAGATTCTCTGTGCAGCTCCCATTTCCCTGAAACTGCGTAAAATCTGTAGGAGCATAGTCCGGGATTGAAAAGGATGTACCATTTTCATGAAATCCCGGTGGAATCGGACTGCCGTCCTCACGGTCAAACGCGGTTGCATGACTTAATATCTCCGTATCTGTGATAAATCCGCTTTGCGCCTGTTTTAAGGTATAATAAAGGTCTGTTGCCTGAATCCAAGGACAATCATCCCATACCGCATAGAGCGTGATCGTCGCATTATTCTGATCGGTGACACCTGCCACTTCAACCAACGTCTTTACGTCAATCGGCTCTCCTGCCTTCCATTGCGGCATCAAGCTATCCTTTCCTGCTTCTAACGACCAGCCTAAAAAGACGGACGGATAAACCTTTGGTGTTTTCTCCGGCTGTTCTGCCACAGCATCTACATCACTCTGATCTGCGGACTGCTCTGCCTCATTCTCCGGTGACGTCACTTCGTCAACATTTTCATTTGTCTCCTGCCCTGATACCTGATCAGATGTTCCCGGCTGCTCTCCTTCTTTCACTTCTGCAGAAAGACTAAGTGCACCGGAAAGAACTGCATCGGTAACATTGACACCTTCCTGCGTATACTTTACATAGTGATCTGTTGCATCCGGCAGGGAAACCTGTTTATCATACTGCGCTATAATATCATCAATATGCGTCACCTCACCGCCACCGTTTGGATCAAAGGTAATCGTATAGGTATTTGCCTCAGCCTCTGCACGCATTGTGATGTTTTGGTTCGGCATCTGGAAGCCATAATCTTTTTGTGCTGTGTTGTAACTGCCCGTCCAGCCTTTCCAGTGATAGCCCGGCTTTACCGTAGCCCCAATATTTACATCACTTCCATACGGATGATCGCCGCCCCCTGTTACCGATTCGATACCGTCACCAGCCTGTACGTCCAAAGTGTATTTGGGCACTGCTTTTGATTCTGCCGTCCACATCCGTTCGATCCAATATCCGGTGTTTATTCCGTCTGAACGAAGATAACCATGAAAGCCGGCACTATTTTCAAAAACTGTCTTTCCTGCATTATTTGCCTGACACTGTACCGTATAGCTGATCGTGCTGCCATTCATCATGGACGCTACTGCGCTTCCGTTAAAGGTAACGGTATTTCCGTTGATCGTTCCCTCAATCTGCGTACTGCCATTTACGACCGCTGTTGCGCTTGTTGGCGTCAATCCGCTATCTAACTGCACAGTCATATTTCCGTCATAAATTCCAGTGTCATTTGTAACTGCAACGTTTCGGAACTCCCCTTCCACGGTCGCGCTTGATGCGCTATGCACCGTTGTGGTCTGTGTTCTGGCAAAATCCGGGTAAGCAATATCTATCGCCAGCCCTAACAGAAATGAGGTCGTCCAGCCTGTATTTTGCACGGTCAGATTGATGCGGTTTGCATTGTTTCCCATGTTACTATCAATGCTTGATAAATCCATGCGAATACAACCATTTTCACGGTCTCTGTCATTCACCAGATTTCCGTTTTTATAAAGTCCCGCAGAGTTGGTCGTATTTGAAACCACATTTCCAATGATGCCGCCACCCTCGTTGTATGTTTCGATATTCTCTGTCATGGCTTCGTAGGTGCTGGAATTTGATGCCCCAAAAAAGACTTGTCCGGTTGTCGTTCCTACAGATTTTGATTTTAAACCATTTCCAAGAGATAACTCCGATCCAAAATCTTTTCCAAGATAAAACTTTGCTCCCATATCAAGCTTTACCGCCCGCAACGGGAAGCTATCATCTTCTTCCACTACAATCAACTGCCATGATCCCGGAGCTTCACCGCCTCCACGGTCTCCGTCATCGCCCCAGTTAAAGTAAGGAATGTTGCAGACAGCATAATTGCCATATCCCGTATCTTTCACGATTTCAGTCACATCCGTTGCCATACAGAACATACTTCTCATACCCGGGTTGTTTCCAACCACACGCCAATCATTGATCGCATAGTCTGGATATATGAAATGTCTGCTTTCATCTGGTGCCACAAACAAAACCGGGTCTGTCGTTCCCTGCTTTGCCCTTGTCTGCCACACCAGATAGGCGTACTTGATCTTGCTCGTATCTGTTGCATGTTCTAAGTTTGTAACAGAGCTATTAGCATACTTCCCACCTAAGTCATTATAAATCTTTTTATCAACCGCCCCTCCGTTTGGGCTGTACCATGTATAATGGTTCGTATTGCCGATATAATTAATCTTATATCTGCCGACACGCGTATCATTATCTCCAAACAAATTTATGGATGTCTCCTGACCTGTCACCGCAGCATCTGCCTGACTTGGCATTGCCGTCACCAAACAAACACATGCAAGCAATCCAGCCAACGCCTTCTTTATATGAAATTTTTTGATCATCTACCTGTTTATTCCCTCCATTCTAATGCCATGTTGATGAACCTCCGCCTAATCCTGTGCCGTCGTCTGCACCCGTTCCCGGCTGTGGTACAAATTCTTGAACGTCGTCAAACTCTGGCGATTCCCACCAGTTATCGGACGGTGCACCGCTGTTACCGGATGTGTCACTACTGCCAGTATTTCCCGCATCCGTTCCCCCGGTGTTCCCGGCATCCACATTGCCACTATTCCCAGTGTTTCCTCCCTGATCTGTGCCGCCTACACTACCAGTGCTGCCACTATCCGGGCTAGCCGTGTTTCCACCATTTCCGGTATTACTGCCGTTATCCATACTACCAGTGCTGCCGCTATCTGGGCTGGCTGTGTTTCCACCATTATTTGACACTCCAGCGTTTCCGGTATTTTCTGGGTTGACCGTATTTGGCACACTGTTTGTACTATTTTGCGTGTTTGTCGCAGTTCCAACATTTACACTGCCACTCTCTCCAGTGTTTCCTCCCTGATCTGTGTTGCCTGTACTGTCCGCACTGCTAGTATTTCCCTTTACTGAGCTGGACACCTTCTGATCAGACAAATACTTGTCACTCACATAACCATTTTGCCCGTTGTAGTCGATTCTGTACCAGCCTGTATCTGCCTGCCCAGTCACTGTCACCTCCTGCCCTGCGGCGAAGCTGCCAAGCTTGTCATAATCTGTACCCGGACCTTTTCTGACATTTACAGTCTGCTTCGCATATTTGACAGCCGTCATATCTGTGACAGTAAATGCAGATGCTTCTTTCGTTTCCGTTTCCTCCGGCATCTCTGTCTCTACAACTGTTTCTCCTATCTCCTCTGTCACTTCTGCCTCTAGGACTGTTTCCGTCTCCTCAATCACCTCCGTTGTCTGTACTTCTTTTGTCGCCCTGCTACCACATCCAGTAAACGCACACATCGCCACCACACTCAATCCTACAATTGCCAATAACTTTCTTTTCATTTTCTAAATCCTCCATTTTTTTGATATTTTTCTTACATTTATAATTTTATTGTATCACCCCCTCCGCCTGTCTGTCATGCGTTTTCTGGTTCGTCAGCGTATCACCTCCTTTCAGTTGCGGCGTAACGAGTTCCCAAAATTCATCCCCGTATACTGTTCTTGCCACTGTCTCTATAAGCATTTCTTCCAGCTCGTTACTAGATACAGCCGTTAGCTGTTTCACCGTTTCTACTCTCAATTCTGCCGGAATACTCTTAAATTCCTCGCACGCATCGTAAAACTGTACCCACAAATTTTTCAATGCTTCTTTTAACTCATTACTCATGTCATTCCTCCTTGCTACTTTCCCAAAAATTCATTTAATTTTGCTCGGAAAATAAAATAACTATATCTTCCGCTTGCTCCTGTTGGTTTCACAACCTCGCCAAGTCTCCATTTACCTGCCCGCATCTGGCGACGTAAATATTCTGGATAACATCCTATCTCCCTTGCTGCATCTGCCACGCTCACGCGCTGATCATCTCTTTCTCGTTCCTCCATACTTTATGATACCTCCTTTCTCCTACCCCTCGTTTTCTTTGGCTCTTTTTCTTCCTCGATGCCGGCACTGCCTAAAATTATATCAGGCATAGCAGACACGTTTGACATATCAGGCACATCTTCTACTTCCGGTTTTTCCTTACTTATCCTAATGATATTAATAAGATGATCAAGAATCACATCGAAACCAATATTTAACGTACCATTATCAGCTAAAACCGTTTCATCATCCTTGCCACGATCAACCCCCGTATAACTTGCCAGCATACATAAAGCCAGTTTTGCTTTTTCCGCTTCAAACACTATGTCACCAATTTTATCCTCGTAAAAAATTTTTTCTCCGAATTTCATTTTCTTCTTTCCTCCTTATTATGACAAAAAATAATCTATTGAAACTCCAAAATAATCTGCAAGAATTTTTAACTTATCAACCTTTGGTTTACTACGCCCGCTCTTCCAATCTGCAAACACAGATCTTGCGATTTTCGTATCTTGCGATACACGATAATCTGTTAGTCCTCTTTCATCTCTCAAATAGACATACTTTTTATACATATTTTTTTCCTTTCTAACATCATATTGTTTATAGTTCGGAAATCATTTATAATATACCTTGTAACTATAATTTATTTATTATTTTGTTTTGATTTCCGAACTATTTACATTATAATAGTACGGATTTCAAAATTAGTCAATACTTTTTGCACAGATTTTTAAAAATCTTCAAGGAGAATGTTATATGTACAAAAATTATTGTAAAATCAGGGACAGAATGGGTTATCGAGATGCTGATGTTGCAAAAGCAACCGGAATTACAAAATCCACTTTTTCCGACTGGAAAAGCGGGCGCAGTATTCCAAAACAAGATAAGCTAAAAAAAATTGCTGATTTCCTCCATGTTTCCGTAGGATATTTAATCGGCTTAAGCTTTGACGAATTAAAAAAAGAATATTTAGAAGAAATGGATGATAAAGTGAGAGACATGATCGACACCATGCACATCATTGAAGAACAACGCGCTGCCGCTGCTGCTGCGCACTCTATTCTTGATTACAACGGCGAAAAGTTTCACTTAAATCTAATTTATCAAATTTTAGTCAAAGAAGATGACGCAAATCAAAGCTTTAAAAATATGATAGATACTTTATATTACAATTATATAAATAATTGTATAAAAAAAATTTCCGATACAACCTTTCAAAAACTTTACTATGAAAAACTAGAAGAAGAGCTTGACAAAGATCAATCCCACAGAGTAGAGGTGCTACCATGCCACAGCGCAAAAAACGTTTAAAGCTGCCTAATGGCTTCGGCTCGATCAAGTATCTGGGGAAGAACCGGCGGCGTCCTTACGCCGTCTATCCGCCCGTTACTGACTGGACTTACACGGGTCCCGTCACGCCGCAGGCACTCGGCTACTGTGGAACGTGGGAAGAAGCCTACCAGCTCCTTACGGTTTACAACATGGAACAGCAGGGGAAAATCAAGACAGTTTCCGGCATCTACATTGACCGAACACCCACTTTCGCAGAGGTTTACAAAAACTTCTATACGGAAAAATTTGAGAGTGACAAGTCAAAGCAATATTCAGATTCAACAAGAAACTCCACCAAAGCCGCTTTTAAAAACTGTGCAGCTTTACACGATGTACAGTTCGGGCAGTTAAAATATGACGATCTGCAGCAAGTACTCAACAACTGCCCCCTTAAACACGCATCGCTGGAGCTGATCGTCTCCCTGCTGCATCAAATGTACGCCTACGCCCTTAAGTATGAGATCGTCGAAAAAGACTATTCCGCCTTTCTATTTATCCCCAAAGAGGACGACGACGAATCCGGCGAGCCTTTTACCATGGACGAGCTTAAGCTACTATGGAGCAACCAGTCAGATTCTATCATACAGATGATTCTGATTATGTGTTACAGCGGCTATAGAATCACTGCGTACACCGATATTGAAACAAACCTAAAAGGCAAATATTTCAAAGGCGGTGTGAAAACAAAATCCAGCAAGGAAAGAATCGTTCCCATTCATCCCGCAATCTGTCAAATGGTTTCATTACGGTATGATCACACCCGAAATCTTCTTGGCTACTCCGTGCCGGACTTTCGGCAAGCCATGTACGACAAGCTGGAAACTTTGGGTATCGCCTACACTGCCAATGGCAAAAAGCACACCCCGCATGATTGCCGGCACACCTTTTCCTATCTATGTGAAAAATATGGTGTAAACGAGAACGATCGCCGCCGCATGCTTGGTCATTCTTTCGGTAGCGACATCACAAATGCCAAATACGGTCACCGTACTGTTGAGGAACTCCGGCTTGAAATTGAGAAGATACAACTACCATAAATAATTTGTTGCTAACGCGTTGCTATCTTCTCTGTTTTACGCCCCCTTTTCACTTTTCAAAACTCACTTAAAACAACTTGCTTTTTTCGCTATTTATGCAGGTTTGCATGCCTTTTTCCCTTATTTCTATGGCTTATCGTTTTTATACTCCCTTTAGTGTATTCTTAAAATTTATTTTTACCGTTTCTGGGATTGAAAAAGAATTTCAGATATGTTATAGTAAGGCTACAAAGGGAAACCAAAAAGCGGCTTACCCTTAACAGTTTATTTCCAACCTCTTACGAGGTCAGCCGTCGACTATTGGTGGTAGTTGGCGGCTATTTTCTTTTGTCCTCATAGATCTGACGAATCAGACTGATGAGGGACACAATGAATATACAGAACTGAATTAAATCAGAATATGTAACCATTGTCACCCCTCCTTTCTTTTGTCTGGAGGGTGAACCCTCCGAAGGAGGGCAAGCCGCCTCGCTCTGGTTTCCCTGATGTTTATTATAACAAGCTGCTTTTCTCTTTACAATACATTTTCCTAATTCATTTTTAAAAACGTAGTTTATTTGTCCTAAAATTCCGATTCCCGTATCTTTAATTCCTTATAATACTGCTTGGGCGTCAGCCCATACTCCTTCTTAAACGCCCGAAAAAAATGATTATAGCCGCCAAAGCCCCCCAGCTGATACACCTCGCTGATCGGTTTTCCCTCCTCGATATATTTACGGCAGACGTCCAGCCTTGCCTTCACAATGTAGGCGTGCGGCGTCTGACCCGTCAGCCGCTTAAACTCCCGGCAGATATGATACCTGCTGACAAAAAATTCCTGCTCCAGCTCCTCAAGACTAAGCTCCTCCGTCAAATGCTCCTTGATATACCGAAAAATATCATCAATCATAATGCTGCGGCGCTTCCGCTGCTTTCTGACCTGATCTGCCCGGATGCACGCGCGCAATGACAAAATGAGAAGCATTGAGACAAGATTCCTCTCATAGAGCGCCTGCCCGTAAAATTCCTCCTCTGACTGAAGTTCCTCGAGCTTCATTGCAAGATTTCTCATCAGCATGGACGCCCCGCTGTCTGTATGTGCCGCCGTCACGCGAAATGGTACAAACTCAAACCCGTCCACAAGCCTCGTCTCCTCATCCGAAAGCTCGCGCAAAAGCTCCGGCAGCACGCCAAGCCGCAGCACCTGCAGCGGATATTTTCCACCCTTAAAATACAGCCTTGTCTGCTCGCCCGGCTTTAGGATCACAACCTCCTGCGCCCCGCAGAGCTTCTTTTTTCCATCAATCGTAAAATAACAGCTCCCGCGTCCGATATAAAAAAGCATATAATAGCTGCCCGCAGAAAACAGGCGGTCTGCCTCCTGCGTAAAATCATATCTGCATATACTATAATTTTTTCGTTCCATCCCTGCCTGCCTTTTCTCTGCCTTTCATTTCCCCTCTTAGGATAGCATTCCGCCACATCATCCGCAATATATCAATTTTTACAAGTTTTGATGCAAGAAATGGATATACTTTGCCTTTTTTGCACCCTATAATTTAAGAAAAAGAATTCGCTTTGCATTACCTTTCTGCCTGCGAATAGAAAGAAGGTCTTTTTCATGAATATTTTACAACCAATCAAAGTAGGAAAAACAACATTCAAAAACCGTATGATGTTTCCGCCTCTGACAACCGGCTACGAGGAGCGGGACGGCTCAATCGGCGAGCAGTGCTTTCAATTTTATCGACGTCTTGCGGAGGGCGGAACCGGCTATATCGTTATCGGGGATGTCGCTCCCGTCGCAACCTTCACGCCGACGCCAAAGCTTTTTCGCGAGGAGCATATTCCTCCTTTCCGGCGGCTTGCAGATGCCTGTCATTCCTATGACTGCCGCCTTGGCATCCAGCTTTTCCATCCCGAGTATGACGTAGACGCGCTCAACGCTTTATTTTCACAGGGCAAAATGGCGGAGGTAAGACAAAAGCTTCACCACGATTTACAGCATTTTATTAATGAGGTGACGGAGGAGCAGCTGCAGCTGCTGCTTGACCGTATGGAGGTCTGCGCCAAGCTTGCCGCGCGCGCAGGTGTAGACTGCATCGAGATTCACGGCGACCGTCTCGTCGGCTCGCTTTGTTCTAAGATTTTAAATCAGCGTACCGACAGCTACGGCGGAAGCTTTGAAAATCGTACACGCTTCGCGCTTGCACTCGTCGCCCGCCTAAAGCAAGCCGTGCCGGATCTGGTCATCGACTATAAGCTTCCTGTCATCACCCCCTTAAAAGGAGGCGGTCTGCGCGGCAAGGGAGGTCTGGAGCTGGACGAGGCAAAACAGCTCGCCCTCCTTTTAGAGCAGGCGGGCGTGGACATGCTTCACGTTGCCCAGGCAAACCACACCGGAAATATGGCGGACACCATCCCTCCTATGGGAACGCAGCCCTACGGCTTTACGGTCTCCTGCGCGGCGGAGATCAAAAAGCTTGTCAGTATTCCGGTCTCCTGCGTCGGACGCATTGTAAGCCCCTCTGCCGCAGAGGCAATCGTCTCCTCCGGCAAAGCAGACATCGTCGGGCTTGGGCGCTCTCTGCTGTCAGACCCCGACTTTGCCCGCAAGTGTGAGGAAGGTCATTCTGCGTGTGTCAGAGAATGCATCATGTGCAACAAAGGATGCACCGACAATATTCAAAACCGTGCTTTCTTAAGCTGTATTTTAAATGCAGAAAATGGCTACGAGGGACAGCGTGTCATTACACCGGCACAGACAAAGAAAAGAATTGCTGTCATCGGCGCCGGTGTTGCCGGACTGGAGGCGGCAAGAGTCGCTGCCGAAAAAGGACACACAGTTACCGTTTTTGAACAGTCGCTTCAGGCAGGCGGACAGGTGCTTATCGCCAGCGTACCGCCGCGCAAGGAAGAAATGCTTCGTATTTTAAACTACTATGAAGCAGTATTTCAAAAGCTTCCGGTAAGCTTCCGTTTTGGAACGACGCTTCTTCCGGAGGATTATGCGGATTATGATGAGATCATTGCCGCAACCGGCGCTTACAACTTTATTCCGCCGATTCCCGGTCATGAGCTTCCTATTGTAGCAAGCGCATGGGACGTTCTCGCAAAGAAATCCATCGTATTCGGCAGGGTTGTGGTCATCGGCGGCGGTCTTGTCGGCGTCGAAACTGCCGAATATCTGGCAAAAGCCGGCTGTGAGGTTACCATCGTTGAAATGTTAGACGCCATTGCAAAAGAGGAAAGCAATACGATCCTCCCAACGCTGACGGAGGAACTCGACGCCTACGGGGTGATCCGCCACACCCGTACAAAGCTGGATGCCATTCACGCAGACTTTGTAACCGTAACGACCGAGACAGAAGACGCAGAGCCAAAAACCTTTGAGCTTCCTGCCGACTTTGTGGTAATGGCAGTTGGTGCAAGAAAGCAGTTTCCCGATCTCAAAGACTGCCCGCTTCCGATCCACTATGTCGGCGACTGCAGCGGGGAGCGTCCAAGTAATATCGAGCATGCCGTCAAAAGCGCTTATGATACGGCAAATGCGCTCTAAACCAACGTCCATCTCCTTTTAACGTACGCTTGCCCTTACGGCGAGAAGCCGCTGGAAAATAGTTTTATTTCCCGCGGCTTCTCGTTATTTACATACGGTCATCCTGCAAAACATAACGACCGTTATCTGTATACCTACTTTTTCTGCTTTTTCTGCTCTGTCCCCTCCAAAAGTCTCTGCCGTTCCTCCTCCGCTTTCCTTTCTCTCTCCAATTCCTCCTGTTTCCACTCCTCCATAAGCTTCCGAATCCGTCTCATCGCAAGCCCGGTGCGTTCATTCTCCTCCTCAACCCGCTCTTTTATGATTCGCTTTCGTTCTAGTCGGCGTATGAAGCAAAAGGTGATAATATCCAGAATAACATACGTCCAAAAGATATTTAGTTCTATGCCGCTCACCATATAAATGTATATAATGAACGCACCCGGAAAAACAATCAGATTAGAATAAAATGATAACCTTAAAAGCTCCGGCATTTCATGAAACCAGCGAATGTCATCTCTCTCATCCATTCTCTCTATTTATCTCCCTTTAAAATTTTTCCAAAAAGTGATGGCTTGTCTGTCTTTTTCTGATTCCAGTCCGTCTCTCCCTGCATTGTCTCATCCTTCCGTTTAAAATATTCGGAATCCAGATTCACCCGCACGTCTGCCGTAACCTTTTTTGTTTCCTCCTCAGGAAACTCCTCCCGCTCCGGCTCCTGCATGGCGATACCTGCCTTTTCAAAATACTCCATATTAACTCTGATTTCCGGCTTTGCGGCTGCATAGCTCTGCAGTGCGCGCTCCTGCTTTTGCGCATCATGCTTCTTCTTTAGCTGCTTATTTCTCTCCTCAATCAGATTTAAATATTTATTCGTATCACGCAAATCTTCCAAATGCCCCTTTAGCTCGGACTGATCCCTTTGAACCGCCGCTTTTTGCTTCTGCAGTCTGCCGTTCATCTTTTCGTAGACCAGCTTCATAGCCTCAGACGCCTCCTGCATAATATCCTGCACATGACGCAGCGCCTCATCCGTATAAAGCACGGCTCCCGCATAAACATCCTCCGCAGTCTTATGCGCATCGGAAACGATTTCCTCACTTTTTCTCCGAAACTCACGCTCTGCCGCCGCGCGCTTCTGCTGCGTCAGCTCCCGCTCCTCCATCAGCTCATAAATGTTAAGATTCAAGCGCTGCAGCAGCTTTAACATTTCCTTCTTATCCACAATTACACGGCTGCCCGTCTGATCATACGCCTCGCTTCTGGAAAGCAAAATATGCATATCCCGCAAAACCTGTTCTATCTTATCCTGCGCGCTCATGTCCCACCTCTGTATCCGGCAAAAATTCCTTTTTCTACTTCCTTCTTAGTCTGCCCGCATCCTTTTGATTGATGCGCTTTACCAATTTTAACACTAACCGAATCAAAAGCACAACCACTAAAATGAGAATCAGAACAACTGCAGCGATCATCACCGCATATTTATTAGGATTTTTCAGCAGATCAAAAATATTTTTGCTGTTTTCCACCTGCTTACGCCCCTCGTTCTTGCTGTAGGAGACCGGAATATTGGAAATACTGTCGCCATTGGTATCGGGGAAGGACTTCATATACCGCGCGATCGCATCCCAAGCCTTTAGCTCCCTTCCGTTTTCCATAATGATCACATCTTCAAAATTTTCAATCGGCGTGCCGTCCGCATGCTTCGGCACGATACTGAGCAAGCCATAGGACATGGCTGTGACCTCGCTTAGCATCTGACCGCTGTAGAGGTCTGCAACGACCCGGTAAAGCTTATCATCCTCCAGCTCCATACGTTCCCCGTTTTCATCCACAAGGCTTGCATCGGTCACCTTATTTAAAATCAGGCGGTTCGGATTAAAAGAAAACTGAAAGCCGCTCGTATATAAACGCGCCGTCGTCATATAATCAGAGACAGACGCATCTATCTCCGCTGCAATCTTTAACTCCTCCCCTGTTAAATACACACTGATCAGCGGATAACCCGGTATGCCGTCCGCACCGATCCCAAGCGAATAGGAATCAAACACCTTTTCTACCGTAATATCACCGATTCCATAGGTATCCCGCACGCATCCGCTCGGCACAACCGCAACGTCCACCGGCTCTCCGCCCTGCGCATTTTCTACCGCATAGACAAAAGCATCCGCCATCAGATTTCCGAGATTGTGCTCCGTATGTATCTCTCCCAGCTCCTCAATCCCCGCAAATGCCACACTGTCATTCTGCGCCAGCACCATGTCCTTCGTATAGCCAAATTCCTTGAGATAGCCGTCATCCACTGCTGCCATAAAGCTGTTGACCCGCTCCTGCACAGCCGCATCCTCCGGTATATCCGCAGTGATTGCGACCCTGCCATAATCAGTGACTTTCCATCTGCCGTTCTCCTTTTGCTCCATTGAGATCGAACCAAGCTTCTTCCCATACTCTCCAACCGATACGATTGACGTATCATTATGAACGATCGGCTCCGACAGTTCCGTATGCGTATGACCGCTGATGATCAGATCAAGTGCAGGAACGCTTTTGGCAAGTATCTCATCCTCCGACTTACTCTCATCCTCCCATGTGCCGCTGTGTGAGATACAGACGATCAAATCGGCGTCCTCCTTCTCCTTGATCTCCTCCACCGTGTCACGCACTGCCTCAACCGGATCCCGGAACAGCAATTCACAGGTCGGCGCGCACGCCAGCGCGTCCTTTCCGAAAACGCCAAGCACAGCCACCTTGACATTTCCCTTCTGAAATACCTCGTAATCCTTGATCTTATATGCATCAAAGCCGGCGCGAAGCTGCTGCTGTCCCTCGCTTAGCCCAGCCTCCTCCATCGCCTCCCAGTCCACATTGCAGATCAGCATCTGCGGCAGGACATCCCCGCTGCCCGCTGCCGTCTGCAGCATATTGGCAAGCCCTTTGGAGCGATAATCAAATTCATGATTTCCCAACGTGGTAGCATCAAATCCCAATTCGCCAAGCATCCGCAGCTCCGCTGCCTGCTGCTCATAAACTGTCTGTACCAGAGTTCCCATCGAAAAGTCACCCGCATCCAGCAGGAGCGTATTTGGATTCTTCTCTTTCTGCCCGTCGATCAGAGTCTTCATTCGCGCAAAGCCTCCAACCTTCTTTGTTCCCTCCTCTGTCACAGTCGTAAAGCTGTTCAGATGTGAATGCAGGTCGTGTGTAAACATGATGTCTACTTTTTTATTTTCCTTTGCTGATACAAGTCTCGTCTCAGCCGTCTGCGTCAACAGACAGACAGCTGCAAGCAGTGATGCCAAAAATCTTCCTCTCCCTCTCATTTCATTTCCTCCCCGGCTTGTTCTTTATCTCCTATCATCCAAAAGGGCTGCCCCCTTTCGATACTTCCGATTCTTTCATCGTTATTTGTTTTCAGCATAACATATTTTTCCTTGCTTTTCCATCCTTTCCTTACGGCACAGCAAAAGACTTTATGCTGATTTTTGTTCCGGGAATATTGGGAATATCGCAAATAACGGTCATCCCTCCAAGCGGGATGACCGTCTGCTGCATTCAGCACAGCTGCCTAATGCTATCACCACTAGGCAGCTGTCCTCTCTTACATTAAATCCTTCTGATGTGTCGCATAGAGATATTCATCGATCGTATTGATAATACGATCCTCCATCAGCTCCACCGGATCATTTTTTAACTCGCCCTCGCGCACCTTCGTATACTGGATCGGCATAAACTGACTCAGCAGATTCAGCGGAATCCCCACTGTGCGCAGATTTCCGATCAGACGATCCGCCGCCTCGCAAACGGCAGGCGTCGGCATATAATATCTGCACCGATCGGAGAAGGAATATTTTCTCTTTAAGCGGATCTCAAGCTCTGTTCCCTGATAGTGCTTCTTCCAATACTTATCATCCCTGCACATTTCCGCGTCAAGTATTTCTGCAAACCTACTCGGCTGCATGTCCGTTCCGCAAAGCAATTCCTTCTCGATCTGCTCCAGCGCAAACATCCCCTCACGCATGGCAAAGGTCAGACCCGGACCTATCTTTAAGATGCCAACACCATCCTCAACAAGCTCACGCAGCTTAAGCTTCGTCTGATAATCGGTGGAATGCCCCTCAAACACGAGACTTGGAAATTCCTTAATTGAAGCCATGAGCTCTTTCGCCTTGCTGCGGTCATACTCTGTACATCCGCTGTCCTTTTCCTCCACGCCCGGCTGCACGACTACGCCGATGACGCGCTCCCACACATCCTCGCCAAGTCCGGCTCCCGTAAACGCCTGACGAAATGCCTCTACCGTATTTTTAAAATCCTCGACTCTCGTCACCTGAACACCGTTATCCTCTGCACCGACCGCACCACCAGGAATTGGAACCTCGCTTCCGATAATATACACCGGCGGAATCGCCTCCGGCTCCTGCAAAAGAAGCTCTTTGTATGTCTCCTCGGCAACCTTTGCCAGACGCGCGCCGCGCCCTGCGATAATCTCGTCCGACAAACGAACATCCGCCGGGTCGCTGTTGACCTTCATACTTGTATCGATATGGATCTTTGTAAAACCTGCACGCACATAATGACGGATCAATTCCTCCGCATCCGCCATCGCCTCCGGCTCCTCCTTGGAAGCAAAGGTAAGCGGTCCTAAGTGATCTCCGCCAAGGAAAATCCTGCTGCGGTCAAACCCGCTGCGGTCAGCGATCTCAAAAACAAATTTTTTAAAATCAGCAGGCGTCATTCCCGTATACCCGCCGTTCTGATCGCACTGGTTCGCCGTACTCTCGATCAAAACACAGGACCCGTCGGAAATTCCCCGCTTCATCACAGCCTCAATTACATACTCGTTTGCACTGCACGCAGAATAAATTCCAACATTTTTTCCCTGCTTCTGCAATTCAACAATTTTCTTTAATGGATTCTGACGCATTGTATTTCTCCTTTTTTATTTTTATCCTAGCACTTTCCCTAACAGTCTACTTTGGATTAATTAAACAATCGTTTGCATTTTTTGAGAAAGTCAAAAATGCAAATGCAGATTCCGCAGATATGTGCTATACTTGTACTGAACATAAATTTTCTAAAGAATCGAGGTTACTATTATGCCATTAGTTACAACAAAAGAAATGTTTCAAAAGGCACAGGCAGGACATTATGCCGTTGGTGCCTTCAACGTAGAAAATCTTGAGATGGTGATGGCAGTCATCCGGGCAGCCGAGGAGTTAAACGCTCCGGTCATCATGCAGTCTACCCCTTCCACTGTAAAGTACGCGGGACTTGACTATTATCTGGCAATGGCAAAGGCGGCGGCAGAGAGAGCCAGCGTTCCTGTTGCAATGCATCTCGACCACGGTAATACCTTTGAGCTCGCTATGCAGGCGCTGCGCACCGGCTATACCTCTATCATGATTGACGGCTCTCATGGCTCTTTTGAGGAGAACATTGCACTGACCCGCCGCGTAGCGGAGGCATGTCTCCCTTCTGATATCAGTGTGGAGGCGGAGCTTGGAAAGGTCGGCGGAAAAGAAGACGATCTTGAGGCAGAGCACGACTCACCATATACCGATCCACAGCAGGCAAAGGAATTTGTAGAGCGCACCAATGTCTGCTCTCTTGCAGTCGCTATCGGTACGGCGCACGGTCTCTACCATGGCACTCCAAAGCTTGACCTTGAGCGCTTAAGCGCGATCCACGAGGTTGTATCTATTCCGCTTGTACTGCACGGCGCTTCCGGCGTACCGGATGATGCAGTGCGCGAATCTATCAAGCGCGGTATCTGCAAGGTAAACTTCGCGACAGAGCTTCGTATCGCATACAGCGACGGCGTAAAGAAATATCTTGCTGAGAATCCTGACGGCTTTGATCCGAAGAAATACGGCGCTGCAGGTATGGAGAATGTGACCGCACTCGTCAAAGAAAAAATCTGCGTCTGCGGTTCCAATGGAAAGGCGTAACCTTAGAACGTTTATAATAATTGGAAAACATAACTTCTTTTAGATGAGGAACAATGCTTCCTAGCAAGCAAAAGGGGCTTCATCCAAAGCTTACTGCTTTGGATGAAGCCCCTTTTATTTCAAAAGTTTGTTCTGTTTTAGGTTTCTTTTATTTTTACAAGAGCAATGATGTGAAGCACTGCAAAATAAACACCTACAAGCGCAATTCCGCCGCTGAATACAAACAATCCCACGGAATATTTCTCTACATATGCATTGAGTATCACAAGCACTGCCAGAAGCAGATAAAGGACGATCAGCGCAATGATCTTTCCTTTTGCTTTATTTTCTACAATGTATTGCAGTGCGGAGACACGCCGCTCAAAATCAATATCCGTAACCGGCTCCAGCTTCTTTAGAAAACCGAAACGGAACGAAATCTCTGCAACGATCATCATAACCGCCCATGCAATCGCCGCCTGCAGCCATGTCATAAAGGTTGCGCCGAACAGGATTGCCGCAAATAAAAGTACGACAAAACGATTCTTAAAAAACTGTGCCGCATTTTCTCTCTGCTTCTCCACCAGATACCCCTTCTTGGTGATCCTGTCATAAAAAATGACGCGTCCCTTTTTATCTGTATAAATATTTCTTCCCGAAAGCCGGATTTTCTCCACCGGTTGTGATTTCTTCTTCGCCATATTTTATCCTCTTACTGCGCCAGCATTGCTTTCCCCAGACAATAGGTCTCAAGCACCTTATAATCACGGTCAAGAACAACCAAATCGGCATCTAAGCCCACCTTGATTGAGCCCTTGCGATCCTCCATATGCAGGCACGCCGCCGGGTTCTTCGTGCAGGAATTGATTGCCGTCTCAACCGGAACGAGCGCTTCCTCGATCAGAATGCGCAGTCCCTCATTCAAACGGAGCGTAGAGCCTGCGAGCCCCTTTGTATCTGTCAAATGCGCACTTCCGTCCGGATAAATTTCAATCTCATTTCCTCCGAAAAGAAATTTCGTGCCGACCGGAGACCCCTTCGCCATCAGTGCATCGCTGACCATCATTCCATAATGCGGTCCCTTCGCCTCAAAAAATTGATGGAGCGCCGCCGGGGTGGAGTGGTTTCCGTCACAGATAATTTCTCCGTACATACTCTTGATCATATATGCCGCTCCCACCAGACCATTCGCACGATGATTAAACGGCGTCATGCCATTGTATACATGTGTCATGGAACGCGCGCCATGTCCGAACGCCAGCACAGCCTCCTCGATCGTAGACGCCGAATGCCCGATGCTCACAACGATTCCGTGCTCCGCACAATAGCGAGTCAATGCAAAATCCTCATCCGTCTCTGTTGCCATCGTAATATATTTGATGAGACCGTTCGCCGCCTCCTGATACTTCTGAAACTGCTCAACTGTCGGTTTTACAATGTACTGATGCGGCTGCGCTCCCTTATACGTCATGTCAAGATACGGTCCCTCAAAATGGATTCCTACGATTTCCGCACCCTCGTAGCCATCCGCAACCACCTTTGCCACATTCTTCAGCGCATTGGTCAGCACCTCCTCGCTCTGGGTGATCGTCGTTGGAAGCAGCGATGTAACTCCCTCATCTACCACATTGCGCACCCAATAGCGCAGACCGTCCTCCTTCGCATCATTTGTATCAAAGCCGTAAGCGCCATGGCAATGTACATCAATAAATCCCGGAAGTATACGGTTCATCCCATAATCAACATCCGCCGGATGCGTTCCATATGCATAAATACCAACAATTTTCTGGTCGTTTACCTCAATCTGTGCCTCCACAAACTGATCGGCAAGCCAAACCTTTTTACTCTGAATAATCATTCTCTCTCCTCCTATCTTCCTAGGTATGTCATTTCCCTGTCTTGATTTTTGTCAAAACATATACTATAATTTTAAAAAGTACAAATCGATTTGTAGTAAAGGAGCACAAACATGATCAACCAATCATCCACTGATTCACTGGAATCCTTTGGCGTCTGCTATGACAAACCGCTGCATCTGCAGAAATCCGGTTTTATTTGTCATGAAATTTCTGCTGCCTCCCGAAAAATCGATAATTTACTGAATTTTCCCTGCGAAGTCCATATCGAATGCCCACCCGGACTGGCGCTTCTGCTCGTTGCTGCCGCCGATGACATTACAGACCTTCAAACCTTCCCGCTCCGGCATCATGTAAAGCTTGCCGCCGGGACGCGTTTTAATCTGATACCGCTTTCCGCTCCTTTGGCGTGGCGGCTGTTCCTCCCAAAAGCTTTTGCAGAACACATGGAAGCCTCCTGCCTGCTGTCCTTTACTGAGGAGCTTCCGTCCCCCTACACCTATCAGCCCGTATCTGTTCCGTTTTATCTGCGGCAGATTTTAGACTGCTGGTTTACCGGACAGACAGATGCCTGTTGTCTCATCAAGGCGCCTCATAAATTTTATGAGCTGATCTATGTGTATGAGGGTTCGCTTACCATAACGCTTTCCTCCGGGACGCATTCACTCTATGCACACGATCTGATCATTTACCACGCCGATGATGCAGATATTCATCTGACCGCTGGCTGCTCTTATCTTACAGTTGTCTTTGACGTATGCCAGAAAAACCATTTATATATTCTCGATCACATTTTTCATTGTACCAGCGAGATGCAGCAAATTCTCTGGAAGCTTCTGATCGAAAGCCCGGAGCACTCATACTATACCCGCACGCTGATGCTGTGCTATCTGCAAGAAGTGCTCTTGCTGCTCATGCAGTTCTATGAGACAAGAAATCATAAAACGCTGCTGTCCGATAATAAGGCTGCCCAGAATGATCTGCTGTCGGAAATACTTGTCTATATGAATGAGCATCTCACCGAGCAGGTAACAATGGAAGAAATCTGCCATGAATTTTATATTTCCCGTTCCACGCTTCAGACGCTGTTTAAGACGCATCTAAACACGTCTCCCAAGAACTATCTACTGAATATGAAGCTGCAAAAAAGCAAGGAGCTCATTCGGGAAAACCAATATACGATCAGCGAGATTGCCTATAAGCTGGGCTTTAGCTCCATCCATTACTTCTCGCGTCTTTTCAAAAAATATTTCAATATAACACCAAGCGCTTATGCCCGCAAAGCGGCAAAAAACGAAAGCCCACAGCAAAGCGCACTTTAGTCGAATGATGCGTGCCGGAAATCCTCCGGCACGATCAATCCTTGATCACATTCTGAATACTGTAGCGAGAAATAGAAATCACACTGCTCTTACTTACCTCAACGTCAATCACATCATTTTTAATCTTTACAATTTTTCCGTAGATACCGCCCGCAAACATAATTTTCGCTCCGACTTTGATATTATTTTGCAGTTCCTGCATCGCCTCTCTGTTTCTTTTCATATTCCGCGAGGATATAATGCCCAAAACAATCCCGCAGAGACCAATGAGCACGCCGACTGTCACGCATGTCCATAGAATCACATCCCAATTCATACTTAAAAATTCTCCTTCTTAATCAGAACATGATCTGCCAAACGGCAGACCACATTCCTTCCGTCTGTCTTATTTTCTTGTATATGGATAAAGTGTAACACCCTTCACCACACGATTTACCTCGCCTGTCGGACATGGATTGTCCGGTGTGATCTGAAGCGACAGAGACTTTAATACTGCCAGTGTCTGTGCAAACATAATATAATCAAGACCAAGCAGGATATTCTCATAGTCCTCCTTCAGTCCGAACACAACCGTATGATCTACGAGCGCCTTGACCGTCTCGTCCTCCTTGCTCATGACAGCTACGATCTTATTGCCCTTGCGCTGTCCACTCATTTCCTTGAGCAGATCGATCTCATACTGTCTTGTGTAAGCGTCATCGCTTAAATATACAACCGTAAGTGTCGTATCATCCACGATCGACTTCGGTCCGTGACGAAAGCCCATTGGTGTATCGTACATGGTCACAACACGTCCCGCTGTCAACTCAAGCATCTTAAGCGCAGACTCCTGCGAGGTTCCCTTTAACGTATTGCTTCCAAGGTACACGATACGCTTAAAATCATAGGAATCCACAATATCCTGTGCAACACCATAACCCTTGTCAAGGAAGCTCTGTCCCGCCTCTGCGATTGCCTGCACCTTTGTAAATACCTCAGGAAGCTCATTCAAGTGGAAGCAGAGATAGGTTGCAAGATACATATTGGAGTAGCTGGAGGTCATTGCAAAGCTCTGGTCATGCGTCTCGTCCGTCAGATTGATCGCATAGCAGTTCTGTGTCTCTGCCGCGCGCTTTGAGAGAGCCCCGTCCTTATTGCAGGTCACAAAAAGATGATATACGTTGTCGCATACGCTCTCTGCTGCATCGACTGCACCCACAGACTCTGGTGAATTTCCGGAGCGACCAAAACTGATCAAAAGCGTCGGCTTTGTGCGTGATAAATATGCCTCCGGTGTAGCCACGATGTCCGTTGTTCCATAGGACTTCACCTTGTGATCCAGCAACTGTGATAAATGTGCAAATAATGCATTTCCAACAAACTCACTTGTTCCTGCTCCGGTCAGGATCACATCAAAATCCTCACATTTGATCACCTGATCGATAAACTTCTGCAGCTCGTCCTTGTGCTCCTTGATCTGGCGGCAGGTCTTTTCCCATGTTGCTGGCTGCTGATAAATCTCCGACAGCGTAAAGGTTGCCGTGGTTTCTTTCATCTTCTCCTCTGTGATACCGAAAATTGTACTCATTTTAATACGTCTCCTTTCATACCGGGTCTTCCCGGCAGTTTTTATATGGTACAGATATCTGTTGTTACCTAGATGCCATCCTCTGACTCCTGCTGCACTACCTGTTTAAATTCGTATTTTGTCACCTGCTCTTTTCCCGTCTCAAGCGCAGTCTCGACTAACGCGTCCACATCCTCCTCGAATTTGCGCGCCATCACAATTTCTACGAGCATCGGCAGATTCGTTCCGGCAATAATGCGGATATTCTCTTTTCCATGTGTAAGCTGCGCCGAAACATTAAACGGCGTTCCGCCCATCAAATCGGTAAAGATCAGGATGCTCTCGCAATCCTTTAACTCATCCATCGCCTTTGTGAGCTCTGCTGACAGCTCCTCCATGCCGTAGGTCGGCAAAAAATCCACATAACGATATGCTTCCTGCTCTCCTGCAATCAGATTTACGGAGCTTGTAATACCTGAACCAAAATTTGCATGTCCTGTAACGATTAATCCTATCATAGTACTCTCCATTCCTTCTGTTTGATGTCTGCAAATGCAGACGTCATTTTATTTCTTATTGCTATTATGCGTCGTTGTCTCTTAAATATTGCTCGACAACGGGCATATAGACAGCTTTGGGATGAAAGCATGCCTTCGCACTCTGCATATATACAAGTGCATTCTTTTGATCCCCTAAATCGGAAAACTGCTTGGAGATCAGAAACAAAATTGTTCCCAATGCAAATCCGTAATAACGCTTGGAATTTACATCATCCTCCATTTCTCCAATCAGATCATTTCTGCCCTCAAGCATGACCGCATATGCATTTTCATTATAATGAATAAATGCTTCGTCACCTGTCTTTTTAATTTCTTCCAATATCCAGTCTGCATATTTCCGATTTCCCTTGATGAGGAACGTATGGAAATAAGTTTCCAAAAAACTTTTCTTATCATCCGAACGCGGGTATTCTGCTCCCAGCATATGCCGGAGCATCTCCTCAAACTTGTCCGTGTCCTTTGTCACATAATAAACTCTCAATTTATAGAGATCACAGGCATAATCCCCAAGCAGCTTTCTTGTCACCTGCATGTCCGCCGTTTTCTCTACGAGAATACTGTCCTTATTTTTCAGCCCCATATTCATAGTGCGTAGCTGAAAACCTTTTACGCCCTGAAAGATAAAATATCCAACAGCGGCAGCTACTATAATAAAAATTGTTATTGTATTCAAACCGCCACCTGATTTCTTCCAAAAATAACGTAAGGGGGGGATTAAAATCCCTCCCCTTACTTATAGCAAATGCATAACCGCATTTGTATTTCCCAAATAATCCTTCCCTACTCTGCAGGTTCTTCCGGTGGAATCTGATACCATTCCACAAGCGGTTTATATCCGCCCGGAATCGTGTTGCCTTCTGCATCCATAGCCTTGGAATCACCTGTCCAGATACCGAATGCACATCCGAAGATACCTACCACAAGGATCAAAAGAATACAGTTAACCGGAGTCCAACCTTTTTTAATCAGTACATAGATTCCAAGTGTGATCAGCAGCGGGATCAGCTTCGGCAATACGCCGTCTAACAGTCCCTGAATGTTGATCTGTGTCTCTCCTGCAATGATACGCAAGGATGTGTTACCATAGTTTGCGATCAAACCACCTACTACGAAGATACCGAGGATACTTGCTGCACGCGTAAACTCCTTCGCACTCGATGTTAAAAGCGTTACCGCCTTTGTACCAAGTCCATAGGACCAGTACATCAGAGCAAAACGGATGACAAACTGCGCCACGTTAAAGATCAGCAGGAACAGGATCGCACCTGCGATCTGACCTTCCATTGCCATATTCGCCGTCAGACCTGCCGTGATCGGAACCAGTGTCAGCCAGAAAAGCGCATCACCGATACCGCCAAGAGGTCCTGCTGCAGAAATACGCACGGAACGAATCGTTGCAATATCTGCCTTGTTCTGCTCCAGAGAGAGCACAATACCCATTACAAATGTTACAAGGAACGGGTGTGTATTTAAGAAATCAAGGTTGTGTGCCATAGAAGCCTTAAGGTCTTCCTTGTTGGTATGTATCTTCTGAAGTCCCGGAAGCATTGACCACAACCAGCCACATGCCTGCATTCTCTCATAGTTGAAAGACGCCTGTAAGAAACAGGACAGCCATACCATCTTATTCAACGTCTTCTTATCCAACTGCGGAGCCGGAGTCAGATCCTGATATTTATCCGGAATATTATATGCCATCCTCGTCACCTCCTACAAAACCTGCGCCTGCACCTGCATTCTGCTTGATCTTTGTCTGAATCGTAAAGTCATAGATTGCAATTGCCACACCTACGAATCCGCAGAGCAGAAGTGTTGCGCCGGATGTTGCTGCATTTGCGCCGCAAAGCAGAGCCATTGCAAAACCTGCGAGCAGGAAGCCCCACATCTCACCGGACATCATAACCTTCATAAGGATTGCGAATCCAACAAACTTCATAGCGCCGCCGGCTGCGTCCAGACCAGCCATTACCCATGAGAACTTCCATGAGAACTCCTTTAATAATTCGCCGAGCGCCGTACCGCCGTAGAGACCTGCCACTGCAAGCACACCAAACAGCGTACCAAGTACTGCCATCTCAATAAAGTTCAGGTTGCGGATGCCTTTCACATTCGCTTCCTCTGCATACTTATCTGCCTTTGCCATCATACCGGACATGAATGTAAATGTCAGTGTAACTGCATACTGTCCGAATACCGCGAACGGAATCGCAAGACCCATCGCCGCACCAACGCCGTCTGCCGTTGCCTCCATACCAAGAGAAACTGCGAAAACAGTTGCCATGATACCGCCGAGGATTGCATTTGGCGGCTGTGCACCACCGATCGGCATACTTCCGATCTGAATCAACTGGTAAGCACCACCTACTACGACACCAAGCTCAAAGTTACCAAGAATTGCGCCGATGATCGGGCAGGTAACGATTGGCTGGTAAAGGGATTCTAAGAAGCTGAACTGATCAATACCCATGATAAAGGCTACAACAAAGACCAGTAAAGCTTGGATAATTGAAATATCTCCCATGTCTGCTCCTTTCCAATGAAACCATAAAATAAATTGTTATTTGAATAATTTGTCCGTGCTCTCTGCCGGTGTGTCCGGAACACGCTTGATCTCAAGCTCAACACCAAGCTCCTGCAGCTTCTTAAATGCTGCAACATCATCATCATCAACTGCAACAGAGGTCGCAACCTGACGCTTTCCATCAGCCATATGCATATTGCCGATGTTGACCTTCTTGATCGGCACCCCGCCTTCAACAAGCTTTAACACATCCTGCGGTGACTCGCAAATGATCGCGATATGCTGGCTTGCCGACGCCTTGTGGATGATATTGATCGTCTTCTCAATGCTGAAAAACCGTGTCTGTGCATACGCCGGAGCAGCCATGTTCATCAGACCCTGACGGAACTCGTCATTTGCCACTTCGTCGTTCGCAACAAGCAGAAGATTCGCACCTACAACGCCGCACCACTGTGTTGCCACCTGTCCGTGGATCAGACGGTTGTCAATTCTTGTCAATCGAATATCTGGCATTTTCATATCCTCCTTCTCCCTTAATATTCCTTAGAGCCTAAATGCATTTCCAAGACATTCAAGGTTCTATTTCTTAAGATATTATACCAGAATTCTAACCATTTAATTTACACTTTTTATTACTTTATTTGCATTTTTGCTTGTATAAATTTAATAAAATATTTAAACTTTTTTATTTCTTTGTCACAAAACTGACAATCAAACAAAACTGTTCCCTTGTTTCACAGGGCAGTTTCCATAAAAGCCGGAAAGCAGATAAAACAATTTAGCAACTGATCATAACCTGCTTTTTTGTAGGATATATGGACAAGACCAAATAAATGTCATCCTCCAAGACTTCCTGCACTGTAAGATATGAATAATTATAGGAAACAGAAAAATAATAAGGCAAATGTATCAATACTTTACTCTGCGGACGCAACTGAAACATCTGCGATCCGTTCTCTATTTGCGGGTTTGCAACCGTATATAACTCATCGCTAATCTGTAGCTTATAATCTGTTGCCACCAGTTCAAAATATGAAAGATTAATCCCAGTCTCCTTTTCTTCTGTTCCTATATTTTCTATCGTCACATCCACGACGTACACCATTTCTGGATAAGTCATACTTTTTACAGGAAACAATTCATCGACCGTTCCCTCATAACCGTATTCTGTTAAAAACTCCTCACAGCTTTTAACGGAAGCTCCTTCTACGGTAACGGCATAATCGTCTGCAACCTCGTATTCCTCTAAAAAATAATCCCTCTCCAGCTTCACCATTTCGCCCATCTCATAGGTTTTTGTCTGTGCTATATGCAAACCTTTATTAATCTGCATAATTCTTGACAACACACCTACCAGTAAAAGTAATATCATTACCCCCAGCAGCATAAGTCTATATTTTTTATTCATTATTCTCCACCTTTCGCGCCCTGCCACAATCCAGTTCATAGATTTCATCCGTCATTCCCTTCAACAGTTCACCGTCATGACACGAAAGAATAACCAACGCCCCCCGCTCTGTTTCTTCCCGCACAATCTTCTGTAGTAGCTCGATCCCACTGTCATCAAGTGCGTTTGTAGGCTCATCAAGGATTAGCAAATCCGGTTTTTCCATAATCGCGGCAGCAATTCCGAGACGCTGCTTCATACCAAGCGAATATTTTTTATATTTTTTCAAATCATTACTGTCTAAACCAACGCGCCATATTGCTTTATTTATCTCCTTATCCCCGATTTTACCCTCAATATCTGCCAAAATCTTCAAGTTCTGATACCCTGTATGATTTTCCAAAAACGCAGGATTTTCCAATAGAATTCCAATACTTTTAGGGAACGCGATGTCAGTACCCAAAACCTCTCCATCTATCGTAATTCTCCCTTCTGTCGGAAAAATCAATCCCGCTATCATCCGCATTAGCATTGTTTTTCCGGATCCGTTTCGCCCCTTTAATCCAACTGCCCTTCCCGAATGAAGCTCCATGGAAATGTTATCCAATACTCTTGTTTTTTTTATTTCTTTCCCAATATTCTCTATTTTTAAAACCATCTGTTTCCCCTCAATTCTCCATTGCCAGCATATCGTATTTTTGAAAACATAGTCCTCCAACCAACATTGCCAATAGACATATTACAACTGCCCAGCCAATTCCTCCAAAAAGCCCAAAGCCGCCTTCAATAACATAGGCACTTCGGATTGGCATGGCGTAATTACCTATAAATATTGAACTCTGAAAATAAGTTGACAGCACAAAAATCACTGCCATAATTCCAAAGCTAAAAACAGGTCTGGTTATCAGGCTAAACATTGTCTGGAGAATACTTAAACTGATCACAGTCATCATCGGAACCAGAAGAATATAAAAAGAAAGCATCATGGCATACTCCGTATGTATCCCTTCCATTCCCAGCAACTTGTCAATGAGCGGTGCAGTAATCGTGAACGAGACTCTCTCTCCCATTACAACACACCACAACAGGACAGTTACATACAAAACACCATAGCCACACAATGTATATAGCATATTCCATACGCATTTTGATAACCACCAGCTCCATCTGCTTTTGGCGCGGGGAAGGATTACCTTGCCCATTCCCAAAAGATCACGATTGGAATAATAAAGGGTACTGTAAAGAAAATAAGCATTCAGCAAAAACCACTTTGCCGGAAATGGAACTGTTTCATCCACACCGACATGATATTCCTTCGCACCACTCATAAAATAAAACAAATAATCCATGTAGGTTGCCTGCGGCACATCCTTTCCCCGGTAGCAATTAGAACGATATAAATAGAAATCTGCACAAAAAAACAATGTCAATGCCACCATAATCAAAAGCTTCCATCTATTTTGCCAAAACCCCTGCCGCATATCATATCGTATCATTCTATAAATCTTCATACCTTTTCCCCGCGTACATAATTGCTCCAAAAGAAATCGCAAACAAAACAAGCATTTCCAGCAGAATAATTCCTGTATCCGCCCGATTTTCAATACAGGTGGCGTGTAGAAAATGCAGGGGAGAAATTTCTTTATATACCCTAAATTGCAAAAATGTACGGCAATTGTGAAGAATCAGAACTAAAATATATGGCAACAAAAGTACTGCTATTTTATTTTTGGTAAAAATCGAAATCGCATATGCCATTACTGCAAACAATCCTGCAAATGCAAAGTCAAGCAACAAATAATTCACCACAAAAAGCAGCGGATTTGTATAAAATAATCCCGACCACAGAGAACCATGCCGTATGGGATAATATAGTTCATACAGGATAGAAGGCTGATATGCCGGAACAAAGCACGCCACACCGACAAAATTGATCAACAGCGGAAGTGTCACCACACAGCCTCCAGCAATAAAAACCGCTATATATTTTGCTAAAAAGTACTCGGTTCTCCCTCCATGCAAAATAGGAAGCTTTTGGTAACCACTTCTGTTCTCCACACAATAGGACCATCCATAGGGGAATACTGCCAGCAAGGGAATCAGAAAGAAAAACAATGCATATCCCATAGATTCGCTTTCTCCTCCCATCCAGCTATTATAGAGACTGACAATTCCCCACATCGGATTACCGCTGATAATCTCCATCTGATCTTTTACCTGAAAATATCCATCCACGGTATATAATCCGCTGAAAAAAGCACACGCCATTCCAAAACAAAGCGTAATCCAAAAATAAGTATTATGTGTCGCCTTCCACAACTCCATCCGCAGCAATTTTCCAAAATGTTTATTCATACTCCTTACCCTGAACTTTCCCTCACAGCAAATCCCTGTCATTTTTCCTGCAAGCATAGATAGTGATAATTTTCCCGTCCAGTTCCTGTTCCATCTATTACATAATAAAGCGGCTCTTTCAGCATTGATTCCGGAAGAATCCATCCAATCTGTATCTGTACCTCCGCCCCTTTTTCCAAATTATATTTATAATAATCTTTTTCCACATTTTCCTGTGCATGATGACTAAAATATTCTGCCTCAAACACCTTCCCGCTTGACCTATTCAAAAACGCCTCTGTCACCAGACTGTGTTCTGCATATAATTGCGGTATTTCCTGATTTTTATCATACCCCTGAAAATCAACATTGTTTACCGCAACCGTAAGTAATAATATCTGGTACTTTTCCGATCCGGTATCCATGCAGGGCACAAAGGAATTCTCATCCTGGATGAGATCCTGCACATAAAAATCTTCCTTTTTCAATCCTAATTCTCCGATACTATCTGCAATTTCCACCTTTTCTACCGCATATTCCACCGTCTGCTTATACGGACTAACCCATACCATAGTATCCCCGAATCCTACAACCCTATCAGAATCTGATACTTGGCTTTCTCCCTCTGTTGCACTTTCTACTTCGCCTTCTAAAGTATCCCCATCCTGCCCGGCACCCGCAATTTCCTTTTGTACACTGTCCTTGACATTATCCTCAAATTCCCGATAGGAGCAGGCTGACACACTTCCCATAAGAACACCTGCCACTATCATCAACCCCGCCATTCTTTTTCCCATTTGCATAAGTCACTCTCCTTATTCTGAACTTTTGACTCATGCCCCATAACCCGCTCTAAAAATCCCCAAATTATGAGGCATGATAATCTTTTATAGCTTTTTAATTTACACTCGGGTAATTTCCCGCACAGTCAGGGCTCCAATACCCGGCAATCACACCATTTTGCAAATCCCGATAGAACCGTATGCGAGCCTTGTTTTTTCCATGTTCTCCAACAGTTTGCCTGATCCGCCATTTTCCAAGATTGACCCGGACAGCTTTTCCCCCGTATGTCTCAGTACTTATAGAATGAATATTGTCATTATTATCCCAATCTCCAATCCCACCCAGTACATCGCATTTTGTATAATCAGACGGGGCATCATTCAGGAAGATGTAAGTGGAGGATTTATCTATCTTATTGCGCCACTCTGTCTCCCCTGTACCTCCTGAAGCCAACTCTAAATAAATACTAAATGGCTTATCCTCCGTATTCGGCGCCATATCCTTTGCCGAAACAGAATTCGCAAATATTCCCGTCAATGCGGCTGTCAGTGCCATAATCATGCATAATCTTTTTTTCATTAGGATACCTCTCCTTTCGTTTGAAACCTTTTTGTTTTTTACATCCCCATAAACTACCACATAGTAACGTTATTTTTTGTTCCCTCTCCCCCTTCCCTTTGTGCTTTATTTACGGAGCCGCCTTTATCAGAGTCATCAATATGGCAAATGAAACCTTTGATAACATTGATAACCTCTCCTGAAACAAGCATATAAAACCACTTCTATTTCTCCAAAAATAAATTATCCTTATTATACATATGTAGTATGTAAATTCAATTATTTTATTGTTAACAATCTATGAATATTTCGCTGCGCGGTCTACCCTTATACAAAAAAACAGGCGGTAAGAAAAGTTCTTACCGCCTGTTTTCTAAAAATAGCTTTTTGATTTCATGATAAACTATCCGTCATCCCATCAAACGAAAGCCGCAGCTGCAGCTTTCTTATGCCGCCTGCTTCTTAAGCTGCGCGCCTCCAACGACCAGCAGGACCGGTCCGACAATCCCTGCCAGCAGATTGCACAATCCCATAAGATTGAACCCGATATTGATCCCAAAGATACCGAACACCAGAAATACGGTGCCCCATGCAATGAAAAAGTTATGGGAACGATCTGTCTTTTTTAAGATCAGCAGACTTACCACAATCTTTAAAATGGAAAAAGCAGACGTAATTGCCAGTGTTACATATCCAATGGTCGAAACCAGTCCAACGGCAGAATCCATATCCACGCCCGCCTGATCAAACTGGCTCTCTACCATCGCCGCCTCCTCGGGAGACAAATCGTTCATGGAAGAAAGTGATTTGTTCACATTCACCACACCGACAACGATGGAGACCGCCGCGAACACGGCAATCAATAGTGCCCCAATACGAATTAATTTCTTTGCGTCCATACATAAACTCCTTTGTATTTAAGATTTGACCAATGCCTTCGCCACTCCTTGACCAAAGCCTTGGATCTAGAAATATTCTACCATACCCCCACTTCTTTCGCAAGACCTCCACCGCCATATTTTTCCTGCCTTCAAGCGCACCCGCATCTCCTCCTTCAGGCAGCTGCCCTCCACAATTATCTCCTGCTCCCGGCTTGCGTGAAGCTCAAGTGATACGAGCCTCCCATTCTCCATGCCTGCCGATACGATAATTCCGCCGACTGCCCGAAAGCCGGAAAACGCCAACTCCTTCTTTTTCCATGCCTGCGGAACTGCCGGAAACAGCCGTATCCGCCCCTCCTGCGTCTGGAGCAGCATTTCCTGAAGGGCGTCCGCCGCATACATATTTGCCTCAAGCGTAAACGGGCGGTAATGGAACGAGCTGTAGCCCCTGTTTTTATAATCTCCGTTCAAGTGAAATCCATTGATGGAGCAGAAGCTTTCCCAGAAAATCCGAAGCTGCTCCCACGCGCCCTCTCCGTTCCCCTGCACCGCATAAAGATGCGACATCCAGCAGAAGGAAAATCCAACCCACATACCGGTGCCCAGCCGTTCATAGTCCGCGATCACTGCATCCACGATCCGCCGTTCCTCCGGCGTCTGATAGCCGATCAGATGAAGCGGGCAAATCGCCATTGCATTTGAAAGATGGCGATGAGACTCTCTAAGCGCCTCATCCGGCGCAAGCAGCAAAACACCCTTCTCATCAACGGCAAGCTCCGGCAGCTTCTCCAAAATCTCCTTCCAGCGGAGACGCTCCTTCTCCAAGCCTAATTCTTTTGCGTAATCTGTCAGACGCTGATACAAATACCGTAGCAGAGCCAGGTCATAGTTACTGTTTGGCGTCACCCACGCCTTTGCCTCATCATCATGAATCTCCGGCGAGCTGGATACCGGCAGATAATATTTCCCATCTTCTCCAAGCTGCAGAAGCTCCGTAATACAAAGCGCCGTCTCCCGCAGATAAACCCATGCCCTCTCTGCAAGAAACCTCCGGTCTCCCGTATATTGATAATACAGATCAAAAGACTGACAAAGCCATATCTGCTGCGTGGGGCTTAACGAATACATCGGCCAGCCGCCCAGCGGCTTCCCGTCAATCGTCATGACGCCCGGCAGGCAAATCCCGTCCGTCCCATAAAAATTCTTCGCAAACCGCGCCGCCGCAGGACGCAGACTCCAGAGAAAATCAAGAAAGCTCTCACCCTCCTCCAGATGATTCGCCTTGAAAAAATGAGAATAACACAGCTGGGTATTCAAATCATTGTGATAGTCACCCTTCCACGGCGGCAGGCATCCGTCATCCGCCGTCCAAACACCCTGCAGCGGCATGGGATAACACCCCTTGCGTGAACACGATGCAAACAGATAATTGGTCATATCCCACTGCCGCTTTGCCAACGCATCCGGCAGCTTAACGCTGCTTTTTCCCCAATAAGCGCTCCACCAGTCTCTGTGTGTCCTCACATGCACCTCATACCCCTGCGAAATCTGCCCACAGAGCAGCCGCTCATTTTCCGCAATCCATTCCTCGCCGTCCCGTGAGCTGATAATCCTCCAAAAAATCAGCGTGCTCTCCTGCATCTGCCGGATCGCCGCAATAACTCCATAAGAAAATCCAGCCGCAGCCGGCTGGATATAGCGGAGCAGCTCGAGCGTCTCCGAGACGCTCCGACGCTCCTTCTGCACAGGCGGGTAGTGGAGATTTTTTAGGCTGCCCTGCGATATTTCCCGCTGGTTTGGATCATACGTCCACATCTCCGCTTCCTCTGTACACCCAAACTGCGGGTTTTGCAGTTCCACAGAGAACTCCTGCCGCGGCGCTCCCGCACGGATCATTCCCGTTCCATTCAACGCATGGCAGATTGCTTCGATTTTTATCCGACGCTCCCCGACACCTGCCAAAACCGTCGCCTGCGCGCGCTCAATATCAAGCGACGACGCAACCGAGGACGCTCCCTGAAAACACAGGACAAGTCCCCCGGCAGGCAGCTTGGTCGGAGCCGGATACTGATAAGGCGCATCAAAAATACGGCGTATTTCATCGGTATCTCCCATGTGCGCAAGACGCACGAGATTTTGATAGGTAAACTCCGGCGCATCTGTATTTTTCGGCACAGACAGATCCCAGATGTCCGTTCTGTCAAGCCCGAACCGAAGCGCCTGCGCCGTCCCCCAGATTAGGCATCCGACCCTTCCGTTTCCCAGAGGGATTGCTTCATCCCACCGCCGGATCGGCTCCAAAAATTTTAACTGCTCTCTCATGCATGTACCCTCATCCATTTCCCTGCCAATTACCTTTTCTGTCTATCTGTACTGTCTGTTATACAGCCACAGCAGAAAAATCAGTCCCGCCAGACCAAGCAGCATGATCCCAAGACCTGCCGGACCGATATTTCTCTGCCCGATCACGACCAAAGCGACACACACAGAAAAATTTCATACTGTAAATCCTCCTTTTCACTAAAAATGATCGACTTTTTAGTTACCCTTATCTTAACTGTTTCCAACTTAATCTCCAATGCTTATTTTGCTTATTTTTTTATAATTCTTGTCTTTTCTGTTTCTTTCCTTATTATATAATCTGTTTTTCTTTCTTCCCGTCTCTCCCTTCCCGCTCCGTCACTTTCACATAAACCTATGCTTTCTTCTTTCTTTTTTTCGTATATTTCTCCAGCTTTTGTAATGATTTAAGATTTTCTTTTTATTCTCATATTCTTTGCCCCCACAGGAACTATTTTCCAGGAAACAAGATTTCTAAGATGCTTTCCTCCCATGAAAAATGATGCCAAAGTCTCCCTTTCCCAAGCAGTTATCCGTAAACAATTTCTCCATTGATCACCGTATACAAAATCCTTGCATCTACTGCAAACGGGGAGCCCTTAAGCAGCACAAAGTCCGCATCCTTTCCTTCCTCAATGCTTCCCACGCGATCACTTACCCCGATATGCTTCGCAGGATTGATGGTGATCGCCTGCAGTGCGTCAAACTCTTTCATGCCATGATAAATGGCACGTCCGGCGCACAGCGGCAGATAACGCTGCTCGATCACCGGGGAATCCGTGATAATAGAAACCTGACAGCCCGCCTTTGCCAAAATCCCCGGCGTCTCAAAGCCCTTATTCTTAAGCTCATATTTTGTGGCATGACCAAGCGACGGTCCAACCGCTACCGGGAATCCCTCCTTTGCAAGATCATCCGCGATCAATGCGCCGTCCGTCACATGGTCGATACGCAGGTCGAGCTGAAATTCCTTCGCGATGCGGATTGCCGTATAAATATCATCTGCACGATGCGCATGCGCCTTAAGAGGCATCTCCCCGTGCAGCACAGGAAGCAGCGCCTCAAGCTTTGCGTCATAGGCAGGAAGCTTCGTATAATCTATATGATCGGGATAACCTGCCGCCTCAAGCTTTTTTTCATAAATCTGCGCCTTGCGCAATGTTTCCCGCAAGCGTGCAGCCACCGTCATTCTCGAATATACCGCTTTATCCTTATAGCAGTTTTTCGGATTCTCACCAAACGCGATCTTCATCGCAGATTTCTCTTTCACGAGCATATCGTCCACGCGTGTTCCTGACGTCTTTATGACACAGAACGTGCCGCCGATGATATTCGAGCTTCCCGGTCCCGTCGACACACAGGTGACGCCGCCCTCACGCGCCATTTGAAAAGTCTCGTCCTGCGGATTGATCGCATCTACCGCAGAAAGCTGCGGTGTGGTCGGATCATTCAGCTCATTATAATCCGCCCCCGCATAGCCTACCGCGTAGCCGTCAAGCCCGAGGTGGCAGTGCGCCTCCACAAAACCCGGATATACATCAAGTCCCATTGCATCAAGCACCCTTGCGTCATTTACCGCCTTGCCCTCCAAAACCGGAGCGATCTTTTTGATCTTGCCGTCCTCGATCAGTATATCCGCCACAAAAGGTTCCTCTGTAATGGCATTGTGGATCGTGCCCTGCTTTAATAATAAGTAATCTCCCATGCTTCCTCCTTTTTTTGCGCGTTTTCTTTTCTATAGCTTTCCCAAGCCGTGTATTCCTATGCCGTATTATAGCATAAAAATTCCAAAGCTTCCCCGCCTTTCATCTCTTTTTTCTCCTGTATATCCAAACAATGGGCTGCACGCTTCACAAGCTGCTCTTATGTCAACAATGGGGCTGCCGCCTCACGATTTAACAATCGCAAAAGCGACAGCCCCGCCATCAGCTTTTATGAAACTGCTTTTATATCTTTTTTCAAGACGCCGAGCAATATGCATGATACCCCAGAGCCCGCTGCCAACGCAGCTAGGTACATCAGCGGATTCCCCACAGTCAGAAATACAAAGATCCCGCCGTGCGGCGCCATCAGCGTACAGTGAAATACCATGGACAGCGCACCTGCCACTGCCGAGCCTGCCACACATGCCGGAATAACGCGCAGCGGATCAGATGCAGCAAACGGAATTGCGCCTTCCGTGATAAAGGATAGCCCCATGATAAAGTTGGTCGGACCCGCCTTTCTTTCCTCCGCCGTAAACTTATTTTTGAAGATCAGGGTCGCAAGGGCAAGCGCAAGAGGCGGAACCATGCCTCCCACCATAACTGCAGCCATAATATGATAATTTCCGGCAGCGATCGAAGCCGTTCCGAATACATACGCCGCTTTGTTTACAGGACCTCCCATATCCACAGACATCATCCCGCCAAGAAGCGCTCCAAGCAAAATAGCGCTCGTGCTGCTCATGCCGTTTAATCCGTTATTGATCAGCTCATTAAGCGCTCCGATCGGCGGCTCTACTGCATACGTCATAATTACGCCGACGATAAGAATGCCAAGCAAAGGATATATAAGCACCGGCTTGATCCCCTCTAAGCTGTCCGGAAGCTTCGCAAAAAGCTTCTTCAACATCCTTACCGTATATCCTGCCAAAAATCCGGCTGCCAGTGCCCCCAAAAATCCCGATGTGCCATTTGCCGCGATAGCCCCTCCGACAAATCCGACTGCCAGACCGGGTCTGTCTGCGATACTCATCGCAATAAATCCTGCCAGAATCGGGAGCATAAAACCAAACGCTGTGCCACCGATCGACTTAAACATTGCCGCAAGTGGCGTGATCGTGCCAAAGCCCGCACGTTCCTCAACCGGTAGGGAATTTAAGTCTACCAAGAATCCGTCCACCAAAAATGCAAGTGCGATCAAGATACCGCCGCCGACTACAAACGGAAGCATATGCGAAACACCGTTCATCAGATGCTTGTATATCTGATGCCCAACACTGTCTCCGTGATCTGCACCGCTCTCTGCCGCCGCCTGTTTCTCCGCGTGATACACAGGCGCTTTGCCCTCCATTGCCCTGCGTACCAACTCGTCTGCCTTGCTGATCCCGTCCGAAACCTTACACAAGATCACCGGCTTTCCATCAAAGCGTTCCATAGGCACTTGCGTATCCGCCGCAACGATAATACAGCTTGCAGCAGCAATCTCCTCCTTTGTGAGCACATGCTTTGCCCCGCCGGAGCCTCTTGTCTCCACCTTGATCCTGCAGCCAAGCTCAGACGCCTTCTTCTCAAGGCTCTCCGCCGCCATATAGGTGTGCGCAATCCCGGTCGGACACCCGGTCACTGCCAGCACATAACACTCCCCTGCCTCAGCAGACGACGTTTGTGCTCCCTGCTCGTTTTGCTGCCCGCAGGCCTCCCGAGCGTCTTCTGCCCTGTCAATGATATTCAAAAACTCTCCGATCGTCCGCGCGCCGCGCAATGCATGCGTAAAGCCCTCATCCAGCAGCAGCACCGACAATTTGCTCAAAACGTCCAGATGCACATTGTCCTTTGTATCCGGTGCAGCAATCAAAAAAATCAAATCCACTGCTTCACCGTCAAGCGCATCAAAATCCACCCCTTTCTTCACCACCATAGCGGCAAGCCCCGGCTCTGCTACCGCATCCGATTTGCAATGCGGAATCGCAATCCCCTCACCGATTCCGGTTGTCCCTTCTTCCTCCCTTGCAAACACACCCTTGCGGTACTTCTCCACATCTTTTATCTTCCCGCTCATTGCCATCAGTTCCACCATCTGCTCAATCGCAGCTTTTTTGTCTGCCGCCTGACCGTTTAGATCAATACTTTCTGCCGCCAATAGTTCTCTGATCTTCATCTTCTCTCCTCCTTCTAACGTATTCCATAAATGCCGGGCTGCATGCTCCATGCACCACTCTTATGTCCATAAAAAATCAAAACAAATCCTTGCTTTTATCTAACAATCTAAGTACCTCCTCTCTCGTTGCCAGCTCCTCTGAAAACGCAGACGCACTTCCGGCACAAACGCCTGTCTCAAACGCTTTCCGGTAGCTTCCATGCTCCAGATACCCTGCCAAAAACCCGGCAACCATCGAATCACCCGCGCCGACAGAGTTGACAAGTCTTCCCTTTGGCGCATCCGCCTGATAAACACTGCCGTCCGCAGCGAGCAGTACCGCCCCGTCTCCCGCCATCGAAACCAAAACATTCTGTGCCCCCAGCTCCTGCAGCTGCCTGCCGTATCGGATCACCTCCGCCTTATCATTGATCACCACGCCAAAGATCTCTCCCAGCTCATGATTATTCGGCTTGATCAAAAACGGATGATACCGTAAGACATTTACAAGCAGATCGTTTGTCGCATCCACGACCACACGAAGCTTCTTTTCCTTTAAGTGTTCTAAAATATCCCTATACATGGTTTCCGGCATCACATCGGGAATACTCCCCGCCATCACAAGAATATCGCCGTCCTCCAATCGTTCCAACCGCTCATAAAGCTTGCCGATCTCTTTCTCTCCGATGAACGGTCCCTGTCCGTTAATCTCTGTCTCCTCCTCCGACCGCAGCTTTACATTGATGCGGGTCATCCCCCGCTCCACCTCAATAAAATCTGCGCGGATCCCCTTTTCCTCCACAAGCCCCTTAAGCGCCTTTCCGGTAAAGCCTGCCAGAAACCCAAGCGCCGTATTTTCAAATCCCAGATTTCCCAGCACCATTGAAACATTCACACCCTTGCCTCCCGGAAAAATAACCTCCCGGCTCGTCCGGTTGACAACTCCGCAAGTGAATTTTGGAACTGTAACAATATAATCCAGCGATGGATTAAGCGTTAATGTATAGATCATAGCACTGCCTCCCTTATAGATTGATAATATTTTTCGTTTTCTCAAACGCCGGCTGGTGCAGCTTCGTGGTGATAATCCTTGCCTTCTCAAACGGAGCGAAGGTCACACTGGAAACCTTTCCAAACTTACTTTCATCCGCCAGCACATAGCAATCCATGCACCGCTCCATCGACTTCTTCTTTACCATAGCCTCCTTTAGTTCCGGTGTTGAAAAGCCCTTCTGCAGGCTGATTCCGTTTGTGCCCCAAAAACCCTTTGTAAAATTATATTTTTCAAGAGTCTCAACCGCCTCCTCGCCAACAATCGCCTCAGTGACTGCTTTAAATTCCCCGCCAAGAATATAAACCGTCACTCCTCTGTCCGCAAGCCGCTTTGCATGGGTGATCGCATTTGTCACAAACACCGCCTGCTTATTCGTAATATGATCGATCATGCAGTCAGTCGTCGTTCCGGCATCGAGATACACAAAATCGCCCGGACCGATCAACTCTGCCGCATAGCGAGCAATCTTTTCCTTTGCCGCCTTGTTCTGCTCCTTCCGGTAAATAACCTCATTATCCTTTGTGTCATAATCTTCGCCCTTTAAGAGCGCTCCCCCGTGTACCTTCTTGAGCTGCCCATTCGCATCCAATGTCGTCAAATCTCTGCGGATCGTAGATTCCGAAACATTCAGTTCCTCCACCAGACGCTGCACCGTTACACTCCTGGCGCTCTCTAATATGGACAAAATTTTACTGAACCGTTCCTCCGTCAACATCTTCTTTTCCTCCATATTCAATCACTTTCATCCAAAAAACGTCTTTTTTAACTATCTGTATTATAAATTCATTTTCAATCAAAGTCAATCATTTTCATCCAAAATCATCCAAAAAAAGAGAACTATTTCCCATAAAACAAAAAGTCTCTGCACAGGGCTTCCGCCCAACGCAAAGACTTTTTCCGCTCCAACGTTAATTCAGTTTAAACTTTTGAACCTCATCGCTCAAGGCATCCACAACCTTCAAATTGGTGTCCGCCTCTCCCTGTATATCACTGACACTCGAAGTCAGGTCTACCGACATCTGTGTAACACTCGTGACGCCCTTCGCGCTCTCCTCCACGGCAACGTTAACTGCTGCCGCCGCCTCCTTGATCTGATCGACGTTCTCTTTGATCTCACTGCTCTCATCAGCAAACCACTGCATCATTCCACCCATATCGCCTACGTCATCACGATAGCTGCCGCTTGTTTCCAACAGCTTTTCATAGCCGCTCATCGCTGTCTCATTCATAAATGCAAGCATCTCCTCTGCGTTTGCCGCCAGCTCATTGACCGCACCCACAACCTCTCCGCTCACATGCTGGATCTTTTCCGCGATCTCCGCCGAATTTGATGCAAGCTTTCCGATTTCATCAGCAACGACCGCAAAGCCCCTTCCGGCTTCTCCGGCTCTCGCCGCCTCAATACTTGCATTTAATGCCAAAAGGTTCGTCTGCTCCGTGATACTGATGATATTATTGGTCAGATCGCGGATCTCCTCGACTGCCTTTGACTTCTCAATCTTCTCGCCCACATCATCCGCCAATATCTGCGCCAGACGCTTCGCCTCCTCTTGGCGCTCCTCTGCCTGCCGGTAAACATCCGCCGCCTTAGCCATAATTTTCTCAGAGGTCTGCTTTCCAACATCTGCCTGATCAGAAATATCCTCGATCAATGCATATACGTCTCCGATCGCTTCATTGACCTGACTAAGCGATGCACTTGTCTCCTCCATCGACGCGCTCATTTCCTCCATTGTCGCCGAAACGTCCGTAATATTCACCTCGGCGCTGGAAATATTCGCCGCAACATTCTTTGCCGAATCGTCCAGCTGCTTTGCATTCTCCGCTATGCTGGACATGATTTCCCGGATATAGAGCAAAAGCTTATTGACATTATTCGCGATCAGCTCCACCTCGTCCCCTGTGCGGATTTCCAGCTCCTGCGTCAAATCTCCCTCGTTATTTACAAGCTCATTCAGCTTTCGATTTACAATATTTAAACTTCTTACGATCTGCGCTACAAAAATATTTAAAATAATGACTGCCGCGATCTCAAAAACAAGGATAATTCCCGCTACCTCAAGCGTCATCTTACGGAACATCGAAACAATCCCCGACGCATCGTAATCTGTTCCCATCACACCGACGATCTTCCCCTTATCGTTCTCGATCGGCTCATAAACGGAAATCTGCGCCCCCTCCATGATGTTTGAAATATCGCTTACAATCTTTGCATTACCGTTAAAAACATCTGCAAGCTCCTCATAAGAAGCCGGATACAAATCTCCGACCGCAAACGGGTCTGTTTCATCCGTATCTACTCCATAATAGACAGCGCTTCCGTCTGTATATAAGGTATACAGATTTGTAATCCCGTATTTCTGCTGCACAGAACGCAACGATGCCAGCAGCGCCTCATATTCTACCGTTCCCTCACACCCCGGCTCCAGGTGTTCGACAAGCTTCCGGTCGATCGCATCCACCGCAACCTTCGTTACCATGTCCGCTTCCTGCTCCGCCATCTGAAGCATCCTTGCTTTTCCCTTTTTGGAGGTGAAAAATCCGACGCCCGTACATGCCGCCACGATCAGCAGTGTTACCGGTATCAGAATCTTAAGACGGATACTTAACCTCCTTGTTTTTTCTCTCATTTCTATACCATCCTCCTTTGTAAAAAATTCCATTTCATCCTACCATAAAACTATGTCTTTGTACATAATTTTCTGTTATTTTTACCCCCCCCCCTCAATTTTTTCTGACAAATGTAAAATAACGCTCACAACGCCTCATAAAACGCCCTTACATCAACAGCGAGGTTTCTTAAATAAAGCAAAAAACCAGAGTCTCCCATACGGAAAGAAACTCTGGTTTTTTATTATTTTGCAATATCAATACGCACCAGCGCCTTGCGAAGCGCAAACTCGGCGCGCTTAATATCTGTCGTCTCAGCCTTTGTCGCCAGACGCTCCTCGGCGCGCGCTTTTGCCGCCTCGGCTCTGCTTTTATCAATTTCATCCGGCCATTCCGCAATCTCTGCAAGAAGCGTAACCTTATCCGGCAGAATCTCCGCAAAACCGGAATGAACCGCTGCCCGAACGTCCTCTGCCCCGTCACCATGGATCGTAACGATCCCGGGAGCGAGAACGGTGGTAAGAGGGATATGCGATTTATACACACCAATCTCACCGGCAGCCGTATTAAATTCGATCATCGTTGCCGGTCCTGTATGGAAAATACGATCCGGTGTAATGATCTCTACCTGAAAGCTTCTGCCCTCATCTGCCATAATTCTCCTCCTTACCGCTGCTTCTACTGCTGGTTGAACTTCTCGCGAACCTCGTCAATCGTACCTGCATTTAAGAAGTAGCTCTCCGGAATGTCATCATGCTTTCCTTCCAAAATCTCCTTAAATCCGCGCACAGTCTCAGCAATCGGAACATATTTGCCCTCCAGACCTGTAAACTGCGTCGCAACCGAGAACGGCTGGGAGAGGAATCTTTGGATCTTACGCGCACGGTTTACGACAAGCTTATCATCCTCGGAAAGCTCGTCCATACCAAGGATCGCGATAATATCCTGCAATTCCTTGTACTTCTGTAAGATCTCCTGTACGCCGCGGGCAACCTCAAAGTGCTCCTGTCCGACAATACGCGGATCTAAGATACGGGAGCTGGAACCAAGCGGGTCTACCGCCGGGTAGATACCAAGCTCTACGATCGAACGATCCAATACGGTCGTTGCATCCAGATGCGCAAAGGTCGTTGCCGGAGCCGGGTCTGTCAAGTCGTCCGCCGGCACATAGACTGCCTGCACCGAAGTGATCGAACCATTCTTTGTGGATGTGATACGCTCCTGCAGCGCACCCATCTCTGTCTGCAGCGTCGGCTGATAACCAACGGCAGAAGGCATACGTCCCAACAGCGCGGATACCTCCGAACCTGCCTGCGTAAAACGGAAAATATTATCAATGAAAAGGAGCACGTCCTTACCGCCCTTGTCACGGAAATACTCTGCCATTGTAAGACCTGTCAGCGCTACACGCATACGCGCCCCCGGCGGCTCGTTCATCTGACCGAACACCATCGTTGTCTTGTCGATAACGCCGGACTCCTTCATCTCGTAGTAAAGGTCATTTCCCTCACGGGTACGCTCGCCTACGCCGGTGAATACGGAATAACCGCCATGCTCGGTTGCAATGTTGTGGATCAGCTCCTGGATCAACACGGTTTTTCCTACTCCCGCACCGCCGAATAGACCGATCTTACCACCCTTCTGATATGGGCAGAGAAGGTCAACGACTTTAATACCCGTCTCTAACATTTCCTGTGAGGTCGCCTGATCCTCAAATGCAGGAGCCGGTCTGTGAATCGACCAGCTCTCCACGTCTGCCGGCGGGTCCAACTCGTCGATCGGGTTACCTAAGACATTAAACATGCGGCCTAAGGTATTCTCACCTACCGGAACACTGATCGGTCCTCCGGCAGCAACTGCCTCCATGCCGCGCACAAGTCCATCGGTAGGTCCCATCGCGATACATCTTACTGTATCATCACCCAGATGCTGAGATACCTCGACTACCAATTCTTTACCGTCTCCGGCCGCAATGCGGATCGCGTCGTTGATCTCCGGCAGATTGCCCTCTGAAAACTTAATATCCAGAACGGCGCCAATAATCTGGGTAATCTTACCGATATTATTTGCCATTGCTTATTTCTCCTTACTATTTGTTTTTATGCCACTCCAAAGATAAGCATCCTATCAGGCAGAGTGCCTTCGCTTTTGTGCAAGCACAAGCGAATCCCCTTTGCCCGATACTCAATCTGCCCATCTAGGAGATGGCGGATGCACCGGCAATGATCTCTGTCAGCTCCTGCGTGATAGAGCCCTGCCGCGCGCGATTGAACTTCAATGTCAAATCACTAATCATTTCCTCTGCGTTGCTCGTTGCAGAATCCATCGCCTGCATTCTCGCGCCGTTCTCACTGGCAACTGCCTCCACGAGCGCGCCGTAAAACAGGCTGGTCACATACTTCGGGATGATCATATCAAGCGCAGCCTCCTCGTTCGGCTCATAATTCATAAGAACCTCCGCTTCCGACGCAGCGCTCATCTCCTCCTCGTCAAATTCCACCGGAAGGAGCTTCATCAGCGTCGGCTCATGGCTGACCGTATTCTTAAAATGCGTGTATGCCAGATAGATTTCTCCAATCTCTCCCGCCGCATAAGCATCCAGCACGCTCTTGCACAGAGCCGCCGCGTCCTCATATACCGGAGCCTCAATCATATCCGGCTCATCCTTGCGAATCGTATAGCCTTTTCGCTCAAGCGCATCCTTTCCTTTGTTGCCGATCGCATAAATTTCCAAATCCTCCGGACGGAAATCTGCACACTCTGTCACAAGCTTTACAACATTGGAATTGTAGCCTCCCGCAAGTCCGCGGTTAGAGGTGATCACCACTACCGCCTTCTTTTCGGATGCCCCTTTCTTTAGATATGGATGGTCGATCGTTCCAGATTTTGCCAGCATTGAGGTCACTGTCTGATACATATAATTAAAATACGGATTCGTCTGCTCCGCCCGATTCTTTGCTTTCTGCAGTTTAACGGTAGAAACAAGCTTCATGGCTTTTGTGATTTGCTGCGTACTCTGTATGCTGCCTTTTCTTCTCTTTATGTCTCTCATTGACGCCATAACTTAAGCACCGCCTTTCTCTGCCATTTATTTTCTTCCCTCTGCCTGACCGATAAACTCCGCCTTGCATTCCGTGATCGCTGCGATCAGCTTCTGCTCTGTCTCCTCGCTGATCTCCTTTTGCGTGCGGATCGCCTCCGGAATCTCCGGATATTTTGTATCCACATACTCAAACAGCGCCTTCTCAAACGGAAGGATCTGATCCACCGGAATATCCATCAGATACTTTCTGGTTGCTGCAAAGATGATCATAACCTGCTTCTCTACCGGCATCGGCTGATACTGCGGCTGCTTTAAGATTTCCTTAATGCGCTCACCCTGTGTCAGCTTCTCCGTCGTATCGGCATCTAATTCAGAACCAAACTGTGCAAACGCTGCAAGCTCGCGGTACTGTGCCAGCTCGGTACGGATCGGTGCCGCGATTTTCTTCATCGCCTTGATCTGTGCAGAGCCTCCTACTCGTGAAACGGAAAGACCTGCATTGATCGCCGGACGGAAACCTGCGTTAAACATCTCGGTCTCCAGATAAATCTGTCCGTCCGTGATGGAAATAACGTTTGTCGGAATATATGCGGAAACGTCGCCTGCCTGCGTCTCAATGATCGGGAGCGCTGTCAGCGAACCTCCGCCCAGCTTGTCCGAAAGTCTCGCCGCACGCTCAAGAAGTCTTGAGTGCAGATAGAATACGTCACCCGGATATGCCTCACGTCCTGGCGGTCTCTTAAGGAGCAGGGAGAGTGTACGGTATGCCGCCGCGTGCTTACTCAGGTCATCATAGACAACAAGCACGTCATCTCCATTCTCCATCCATTCCTCACCGATCGCACATCCTGCGTACGGTGCAATATACTGTAACGGCGCAAGCTCGCTCGCCGTAGACGCAACAACTGTTGTATAGGACATCGCGCCAAATTCTTCTAAGGTCTTAACGATCGATGCAACCGTAGACGCCTTCTGTCCGATGGCAACGTAGATACATTTTACGTTCTGACCCTTCTGGTTGATGATCGTATCGATCGCGATCGCCGTCTTACCGGTCTGTCTGTCACCGATAATAAGCTCACGCTGTCCGCGTCCGATCGGCACCATGGAGTCAATCGCCTTGATACCTGTCTGCAGCGGCGTATCTACTGATTTTCTTGAGATAACACCGGATGCCACACGTTCAATCTGACGGTGCTTATCCGTCTCGATCGGTCCTTTTCCATCAATCGGCTGTCCAAGCGCATTCACAACTCGTCCCAACATCGCATCTCCGACCGGAACCTCAACCACGCGTCCCGTCGTCTTAACGGTATCACCCTCGTTGATATTCTTCTGGCTGCCAAGTAAAACAGCGCCGACATTATCTTCCTCAAGGTTTAATACCATTCCATATACTTCGCCCGGAAACTCTAAGAGTTCTCCCTGCATTGCATTGTCAAGACCGTGAATACGCGCGATACCATCTGCTACCTGAATAACCGTACCAACGTCAGCTACCTCTAACTGCGCTGCATATCGTTTAATCTGTTCTTTAATTACGGAACTAATTTCTTCTGGTCTTAAATTCATGGAGCGCATTCACCTGCTTTCAACTGTATTTTGGATAATTCGCGTGTCAGGTCATAAAGCTTCGTCCTGACACTGGAGTCAACGACACGGTCGCCGATCCGAATGATCATTCCGCCAATCAAAGCGGAATCAACCGCATAATGCATTTCAAATTCCACATACCGGGTCGTTTCCAAAAGACGCTGCTTTACCGCATCCTTCTGCGCCCCGGACAATTCCATTGCCGTCGTCACATACGCCGTGCCGATGCTCTTATGCTCCTTGACACGGTCCTCAAAATATGCGAGCACCTCGTCCGCCTCTGCAAAATGATCTTTTTCCACCAGCATACGGAGCAATCCGGCAAGCTCTCCGGAAATTTTTCCTGCAAATATGCTCTCAATAATCTGAATCTTTTCTTCTTTTACAATCTTTGGATGACCCATTAGCTTGAAAATCTCTGCGTTTTCGCAAAAAGCGGTTCTGACCGCCTTTGCTTCCCCCCAGTAAGCGTCCAGCTGTCCGCTCTCTGCCGCAACATCAAACAATGCATCACCGTATGTTTTTGATACTAGCTTTGCCATGTCGAATCACCCATTTCTTTCAATGTTTCTTCCACCAGCGTATCCTGCACGGCCGCATCAATATTGGCGGCAACGACCTTCGCCGCCATCATGGATGCAACTGTGATCATTTCCTGCTTCACCTCATCCATTGCACGCTTCTTGGAAAGCTCCGCTTCATCGTTTGCAGTGCGGATGATACGGGCAGCCTCCTCTTTGGCTTCGCTTTCAATGCGCGCAGCATTTTTCTGCGCCTTCTGACGCGCTTCGCTTAAAATTTGTTCCGCCTCTTTGTCAATATTTTTGAGCTTGGCTTCATATTCTGCTTTCAGTGCCGCAGCGTCTTTCTTGTCCGTCTCTGCCGTCTCAATGTCTGTTGCGATTCGCTTCTTACGCTCCTCCAGCATCTTGCGCGCCGGATTAAACAGCATCTTTGACATGAACAAAAACAGGAAGAATACTGCAAGCGCCATAAGAACTACATCATGAAGCAGCTGCATATCCAAGCCAAAAAGTCTTTGCATTTCCTCCAAAGTCTGGCCTCCTTTCCGTTATTATCATTCTCGGAAGAACGCTTCGCGTTCTTCTATTGCCTCAAACCACCTTCCGGTTTCTCATGAATCAATCTTCACTTAATCTAATTGACCCAAATCCCCTTCCGGTTTCTCGGAAGAACGCTTCGCGTTCTTCTAATGGCTCGAACTTGTTCGAGACTATTTAGCCCAGAGGCTGTACGAAAAGTAAGAGCATTGCGATCAGCAAGCCGTAAAGACCTGTCGTCTCGGCTACCGCCTGACCAAGAAGCATCGTAGACATAATGTCGCCCTTTGCACCCGGGTTACGTCCTACTGCTGCCGCACCGTGACCTGCCGCGATACCCTGTCCGATACCTGGTCCGATACCTGCGATAACTGCTAAACCTGCTCCAATAGCTGAGCATGCCATAATTAAATCATGTCCTGAAATATTCATAGAAAATTCCTCCTAAAAAAATTTATTCTGTTTCGTAGTTCTGACCGATGTATGTCATTGTCAACATACAGAATACATACGTCTGAATTGCTCCTGAGAACAAGTCAAAGTATACATGGAGTGCCGCCGGCCACACAAGAGCGATCTTGCTCAGCAATCCATAGACCAATGCCATCATGACGGTTCCTGATAAAACGTTTGCAAACAAACGCAGCGACAGGGAAATCGGCACCGCGATCTCACTGATCAGGTTGATCGGAAGCCAGATGGGCAGCCACGGCGGAAGCGGAGAACACATATCCGTCCAAATCTGCTTCATCGGCAAATTTCTAAACTGCGCAATATGGATCAGGAAAAACGTAATAAGACCAAGCGCCAATGTCGTACCATAGTCGGCAGTCGGCGGTCTTAATCCAAACAGACCCGAAATGTTGCTCACCAGTATAAAAATAAAAATGGTACTGATATAATTCGCAAACTTCGGCGCGGCAATCCTGCCCATTGTTCCCTCGACCATGCCGTCCAGCTTTTCAACCATCAGCTCGACTACGTTCTGAAAGCCCTGCGGTATTTCTCCCACACGCTTCATCGCCCGGTTTCCCGCAATGGCAAGCGCCATCATCAACAGCACAACGATCAGGATACAAACGTGTGATGTGGTGATCCAGACTTCCTGACCAAAGATTTCATATTTGAAGATACCATGTATCATGAAATCAATGTTTTCCGCCCCGGATGACATCAAAATTGCATTGTTCACTGTCTCACCTCCTTTAGATAGACGCGCTATCCTCACTGTTCGAAGAATCATCACATCTTCCTTGCAGCTTCAAAATTAATTTATGTGCAAAGGGCTGTAAATAGGCTGAAACCTTTAAACCCAAGACACCGATAAAAGCGGCAAACAAATTGCCCAGATTCCATTTCATCATGAAATAGAAAACAACAACCAAAACAACATAGCGCAGGACGGATTTTACAATAACTCTCGTCCGCGCGCTTGCTTCTCCGTAAATATCGACCGCATCCTGCAGCACAACGGCAATGTGAATCGCCATGCCGACTGCGAGCGCGATCCCGATCGCAAGCCCTGTTGTGTAGCGCAGCTTATCCGCGACAAACCAGACGCCGATCAGCTCTGCGAGCGCTCCATACACCAAAATTCCCGCGACAAGTCCCGGTAATGCATCGTTTAATCTTTTGAGCATACTATCTGTCCGATTCACCATCCCGTCCATATATTTTCTTTGCCATCTTAAAAACATTTGTAAATCCGGCAAGCGCACCGATCACAAACAAAGGCACCGCCAGAAACGGCATATCAAATTTCCTGCCCAGCCATGCGCCAAACAGGGTACACATAAAAATCGGAACGATCATATTCAGTCCGAATTGCATAATAAGCGTTAATGTCTGAAAAATCTTTCTATGCTGCTTCATCTTCATAATACCATATGGACTTCCCTGTTGGTGTGCTCATACCGCTGCAGTACGACGCCCGCCGCCTTTAACATCCGCTTGGATGCAACAACCGATGGCGTATTCTCGTATTTGTCACTGTCATACACCAGACGGCGTATTCCGCACTGAATGATCGCTTTCGCACATTCACTACAGGGAAATAGTGTAACATACATTGTCGCTCTGTCAAGACTTCCGCCGCGATAATTTAAAATTGCATTCAATTCGCTGTGCGTCGTATAAAAATATTTATTATCCAGCGGCTCGCCCTCCCGTTCCCACGGAAATTCATCATCCGAGCAGCCGATCGGGAATCCGTTGTATCCCATAGACAAAATCTTGTGATCCTCGCTCACAATGCAGGCTCCCACCTGCGTGTTCGGATCCTTCGAGCGCATCCCCGATAAAATAGCAACGCCCATGAAATATTCGTCCCAACTGATATAATCCTGCCGTTTTCCGCTCATTCTATCCTCCAGACATATTCACTAACCTGCCGTCTGTTTCGTATATTTACTTTGTTCCAAAGATCCGGTCTCCCGCATCTCCAAGTCCCGGCACAATATAACCGTGCTCATTCAGATGATCGTCCAAAGACCCGATATAAATATCTACGTCCGGGTGCGCGTCCTGCATCCGCTTTACCCCCTCCGGCGCCGCAATGATGCACATCAGGCGCATATTTTTCACACCCTTGTCCTTTAACATCTGAATCGCCGCCACCGACGAACCTCCGGTCGCAAGCATCGGATCAACCACAAAAACCTCACGGTTTGCACAGTCCTCCGGCAGCTTGCAGTAGTATTCTACCGGTTCCAGCGTCTTAGGATCGCGATACAACCCGATATGGCCGACCTTCGCAGCCGGAATCATCGTAAGCATACCGTCAACCATTCCAAGTCCCGCCCGCAGGATCGGCACAATGGCAAGCTTCTTTCCCTTTAACTCCTTTACCGTAGTGGTGCAGATCGGCGTATTGATCTCCACATCAGAGAGCCTTAAATCTCTTGTCGCCTCATAGCACATAAGCATTGCGATCTCACTGACCAGCGTGCGAAAATCCTTAGAACCGGTCTCCTCTCTGCGGATAATTCCAATTTTGTGCTGGATCAGCGGGTGATCCATAACCATTACTTTTGACATATTTTCCTCCATAAAATGTTTTTCGGGTATCACAAAGGTGTGCTTCGCACACTCATGCATCTTCGGTTTCATTGAGAAGATTGACAAGCTTTAAAATCGTCTTGCGCAGCATCTCATAGCAAAGCCCGTAAGCCTGCAGCGTACCACCGTAAGGATCGATGATCTCCAGCTCCTCTCCGACCAGCTCCGTCAGCACGCGGACATTTTGCGGATTCGCGCGCTGATATTTCTCAAGTACCTTTTCAAGCTGCGCATGCTCCATCACAAGAACCAGCGTGTCCTCGTCAAAATCATCTTCCGCAAGCTGCGTCGACGCAAAGCCCTCCACGTTGATCCCGTTGCTGATCATAACGGCCTCCGCCTTCTGGTTCAGGGGTTCGGGAAACAGTACCACAAGTCCTCTTGTCAGAATCTCCACCGGTCTTTTTAAGGGGTACTCTGCCATGATGCCTGCCGCCATCGGCGCCCGGCAGGTATCGCTTGCACAGACAAATATGATCCTACGATATTCTTTCATCCAACACCCCTCCTTATACTTTTATCACCTGATGTCCTGCCGCCTTTAACAGACGGTTCATGATCGCTTGTCCGATCCGCGGCGTCGCAAAGCTCTCCGAATAAATGACGTCGACGCCGCGCGCGTCAAATTCACGCAAAATTCTGTAAAGCTGCCTTGCGATCGCATCCTCATCCGCGCGTGCGCCAATGCTCACCGCATCGTTACTCGTGTAAGCAGCCAATGTTTCGTCCGTCGCGATCACACCAACTCTTTGTCCCGCCGCCATGCGCTCCTTGGATAGCCGGTTGATGTGTGCTACGACCGCCTCGCTCTCTCCTTCTACCAAAACCAGCTCCGCCTTCGGCGCATAGTGCTTATACCGCATCCCCGGTGCCTTTGGTCTGCCGCAGTCGCCCACGCCGGTGATCGCCGGATCTGTCCGCACCTCCTGCCCAAGCGCCCTCTCTAACATCTCCTTTGTGATATAGCCGGGCCGCAGGATCAAAGGCGTCTCCTCCGTCAGATCTATGATCGTAGACTCGATCCCTATACCGACTGCTCCTCCGTCCAAAATCAGCGGGATTTTCCCGTCCATATCGAGCGCCACATGCCCGGCCTCCGTCGGGCTTGGCTTTCCTGAAATATTTGCACTTGGCGCAGCGATCAGACAACCGCTTTCCTCGATCAGACGAAGCGCTACCGGATGATTCGGCATCCGTACAGCGACTGTGCTAAGTCCGCCGGTCGTCTCAAGCGGCACCCTCTCATTCTTCCATACGATCATCGTAAGCGGACCGGGCCAAAAGGCGTCTGCCAAAATCCTCGCCTGCTGCGGAAGCTCTCCCGCAATCTGTGCAAGCTGCCCAAAGTCTGCAATGTGCACGATCAGAGGATTGTCCGACGGCCGGCCCTTCGCCTCATATATTTTTGCGGAAGCCTCCGGTCTGAGCGCGTCCGCGCCAAGCCCGTACACGGTCTCTGTCGGGAATGCAACCAGCTCCCCCGCCCGGATGAACGCGGCGGCTTCCTGCATACTTGCCGTGTCTATGTCAGCAGAATTTATTTTCAAAATCTTTGTCTGCATACATTCTCCTGCCTTTCTGTATGATTATCGCACAATTCCAAAAAATAGGCAACCTACTTGCCATGTTTTTATAAATGTGGCATAATTATTTCGTTAAGGTCGTGTGATATGGATACGGCATGACTGCCCCTTTGGGTTTCTCATTGGGGAAAAACGGGATATGTCCCTTAGGAAAGGAGTTTCCATGAAAATTACAAAATCAGATTTTGGCACAACAAACACCGGAAAAAATATTCATATATACCACTTAGAAAATGCCAGCGGCGCTTATGTCGAGATTCTGGACTTCGGCTGCCGTCTTGCAAAAATCGTTGTTCCGGACCGCGAGGGGAATTTGACAGATGTCTGCCTCGGCTTTGACGCAATGGAGGGCTACGAGCAGGACGACGCCAGTCTCGGCGCCGTAGTGGGACGTGTTGCAAACCGTATTAAGAACGGACGCTTCTCCTTAAACGGCAAGGACTATCAGCTTGCCGTAAACAATGGCTCAAATCATCTTCACGGCGGTCTGATCGGCTACGGCTCAAAGGACTGGGAGGCGGCGATCAAGGATGACAAGCTTGTTTTAACTATGGAATCCGCCGACGGTGAGGAGGGCTATCCCGGAAACCTGACGCTCTCCGTGACCTACGGCTGGTCGGAGGACAACGAGCTTTCTATCTTATATGAAGCCTCCACCGATGCCGACACGCTGTTAAACGTGACCAGCCACGGCTATTTCAATCTAAACGGGGAAAGTTCGGGCGATGTTTTAACCCATGAGCTTTTTATTGACGCAGATCAGATCACAGAGCTGGACGAGACGCAGGCGCCGACCGGAAAACTGCTTGCCGTCGAGGGAACACCGTTTGACTTCCGCACGATGCACGCCATCGGCAAATTTATGGCGTCTGAGTACGCGCAGTTCCGGCAATTCGGCACCTACGACCACAACTATGCCATCAACGGAACGGGTCTGCGCGAAGCAGCGATTCTTCAGTCAAAGGAAAGCGGTATCCGCATGACCTGCTTTACCGACCAGCCTGGCATCCAGCTGTATGTTGCAAACCAGCCGATCAAGGTGACCGGCAAGAATGGCAAAAGCTATGACAAGCATACAAGCGTTTGTCTTGAAACACAGCATTTTCCCGATGCTATCAACCACGAGAACTTTCCAAGCATCGTGTTAAAGCCAAGCGAGCCATTTCGTTCCAAGACCTTATATCATTTCTCAACCTTCTGATTTTGGGTACAAAAGTGCGCCTCCTCACACGAAGTGTGTTGTGTTGAGGACACTGCAAAGCAGATGGCACCGCCTATGTTTGGTATCATGTAAATATCAAATATGGGCGGTGTTTTTATGGTTGAACAGCAACGGAGCTTCGTATAAAGTCCCTATGTGGAAATATATGAATTAGTAGTTCCAAAGGATAATCTGCTTCAGCAGATGAACGAATCAGTTTATTTTGGTTTTATTATAGAAATAATTAGTGTCTGCTGATTAATCTAGAACACTTGATTTTACTGACTTTTTCCTCATTTT
>URJS01000008.1 GCA_900548205.1 uncultured Roseburia sp.
TGCCGGATCAAAAAATGCGCATCGCACACGAAGTGTGTTTTTATGACATAGGATTCCAGAGTAATTTCCTATGTCATAAAAAGAGTTTCGCCTGCGAAACTCTCCGCCTGCGGCGGGTCGCATTTGCGACATGATTCTATTCCGACGCAGTGCGATCCCCCGGAGGGTTTTACTTGATGGGGAACGAAGTTTCCTATCAAGTAAAAAGCAGCCCCGATATACTGAGACCGCTCTTTGTCCTTCTTATTTCTTAATTAACAGAGATTTTCCCGTCATCTCCTTTGGCTGCTCCATGCCCATCAGCTCAATCAACGTCGGAATAATATCCGCCAGACATCCGTTCTCACGCAGACCATATGCCGGATCTGCATTGATCAAAATAAATGGAACCGGATTGGTCGTATGTGCGGTAAACGGCGCTCCCGTCTCATAATCCACCAGCTGCTCGACATTGCCGTGATCCGCGCACAAAAACATCTGCCCGCCAGCCTCCTTCAATGCCTCAACCGCCTTTCCGACACATGTATCCACGGCCTCCACTGCTTTCACGGCAGCGTCTTTGATTCCCGTATGTCCAACCATATCGGGATTTGCAAAATTTGTAATGATCACATCATATTTGCCCGAACGGATTGCCTCGCACAGCTTATCGCATACCTCCGGCGCACTCATTTCCGGCTGCAGATCATAGGTTGCTACCTTGGGAGATTTCACAAGGATCCTGTCCTCCCCCTCATTCGGCTCCTCTACGCCTCCGTTAAAGAAGAACGTTACATGTGCATACTTCTCTGTCTCCGCAATTCTCGCCTGTGTCTTGCCATGCGCCGCAAGATATTCACCAAATGTGTTTTTCAACTCTACCTTCTTAAATGCAATCTCCTTATTCGGAATCGTCACATCATACTCCGTAAAGCATACATATTTCACATTCTTTCTCGTTCCGCGGTCAAAGCCGTCAAATTCATCTGCGCAGAATGCTCTGGTAATTTCACGCGCGCGATCCGGACGGAAATTAAAAAAGATCACAGTGTCATCATCCTCAATGACTGCACGCGGCACGCCATTTTCCGTAATAGCAGTCGGTACAAAAAACTCATCTGTCACATCCTTTGCGTAAGATGACTCCATTGCCTCAACTGCGCTCTCTGCAGTCTCACCCTCCGCCTTTGTCATAACATCATAGGCTTTCTGTACACGATCCCAACGGTTATCACGATCCATCACATAATAACGTCCTGAAATTGATGCGATCTTTCCGACCCCGATCTCCTTCATCTTTGCCTCCAGCGCTTCCACAAATCCCTTACCGGAAGTCGGCGCTGTATCACGACCGTCTAAAAAGCAGTGCACATATACGTTTGAAATGCCCTGTCTCTTTGCCAGTTCAAGAAGTCCGTAAAGATGCGTAATGTGGCTGTGTACGCCGCCGTCTGAGAGAAGCCCGTACAAATGCAGCTTGGAGCCGTTCTTTTTTACATTTTCCATACCGGCAAGCAGTGCTTCATTCTTAAAAAATTCACCGTCCTCTATTTCCTTTGAAATCCGGGTCAGCTCCTGATAAACAATTCTTCCTGCTCCCATATTAAGGTGACCAACCTCTGAATTTCCCATCTGACCGTCGGGAAGACCGACTGCCAATCCGCTCGCATAACCTTTTACAAATGGATAATCATGCATTAAGGCGTCAAGATTCGGTGTCTTTGCCTCCGCCTCCGCATTGCCCTCTGTCTTTTCATTTAATCCATAACCGTCTAAGATCATTAATACTGTTGGTTTCTTACCCATGCTCCGCTCTCTCCTTTACTGCTGTTTTTATCCTGATAAACCTGTAACAGTTTCACACTTATATTTTGGACGCTTTTATTATATTATATCTGTCCCCGTTTTTCCAGTTCTATTTTTCCCACACAACAACACCCGCTTTTCTTAGCCGTGATTCTAAAAAAAGCGGGTGAAAAAATCTTACGCCCTATTTGTAGTTTACAATCTTACCGAAATCTGCCTTTAAGGAAGCGCCTCCCACAAGTCCGCCGTCAATATCCGGCTGTGCAAACAGCTCTGCGGCATTTCCTGCATTGACAGAACCGCCGTACTGGATGCGAACCTTCTCTGCCGTATCTGTTCCGTAAACCTCTGCGATACATGCACGGATTGCCTTGCATACCTCCTGTGCCTGCTCTGTCGTAGCAGTCTTTCCCGTTCCGATCGCCCAGATCGGCTCATATGCAATTACCATAGACGCAACCTGATCCGCTGTAATATCCTTAAGATCAGACTTGATCTGATAACGGATCCAGTCAATGGTTACGCCCATCTCTCTCTGCTCTAAGGACTCGCCGCAGCAGAGAATCGGCACTAAATTATGCTCAAAAGCCTTTTTCACCTTCTTATTGAGCATACAGTCGCACTCCTTAAAATAATCGCGTCTCTCAGAATGTCCGATGATGACATACTTCACGCCTGCATCCACTAACATCTCCGGTGAAATCTCTCCGGTATATGCACCATTCTCCTCATAGTACATATTTTCAGCGCCGACTGCTACATTTGTTCCCTTTACAGCCTCTACGACCGGTACAATGTCAATCGCCGGAACGCAGTAAACAACCTCGACCTCATCACTTGCTACCAGCGGCTTTAATTCCTCAACCAGCTTAACTGCCTGACTCGGAGTCATATTCATCTTCCAGTTGCCGGCTACAATTTTTCTTCTCTCCATGATCTTATCCTTCTTCCCTAAATTTTAATCTCAAACACGCGCCGTTATATCCGCGCACCCGAAAGCACTCCGTGTTTTCGGGTGCGCGGGCGCGCTTCTATGGATTCGCGGATTGCTCGAAAACGCTTCGTGTTTTCGAGCGCGCGTTGCGCTCTCAAAAAGAAAAATCATTCTCCGCTTTCATGCAAGCATGAGCGGAAATAATTTTTCTTTTCTCAATCCGCTTTATCGCGTCATTTGTTGTCTGCTGCCATAACACCCGGAAGCTCCTTGCCCTCTAAGAACTCCAAGGATGCACCGCCGCCGGTCGAAATATGGCTCATCTTATCACCAAAGCCAAGCTGATTGACTGCAGCTGCGGAATCGCCGCCGCCGATGATCGTGGTAGCCTCTGTCTCCGCAAGCGCCTTTGCAACTGCGATTGTACCTGCTGCAAGTGTCGGGTTCTCAAATACGCCCATCGGTCCATTCCACACAACTGTCTTTGCTGTCTTTACCGCCTCTGCATACATCTCTGCCGTCTTCGGTCCGATGTCGCATCCCTCACGGTCTGCCGGCATATTTTCCACATCATAAACCTCAACCTCGACCGGAGCATCGATCGGGCTTGGGAAATCAGCAATCGTCACGGAATCTACCGGAAGCAGCAGCTTCTTACCAAGCTTCTGCGCCTTTTCCATCATTTCCTTACAATAATTCAGCTTTTCATTATCAACCAAGGACTTTCCGATCTCATAGCCCTGTGCCTTTAAGAAGGTATACGCCATACCGCCGCCAATGATCAAAGTATCGCACTTCTCCAGAAGGTTCGAGATTACGTTGAGCTTATCCGCAACCTTTGCACCGCCGAGAATCGCCACAAACGGACGAACCGGGTCTTCTACTGCATTGCCGAGGAAGTCGATTTCCTTCTGCATCAGATAGCCGACAACATTCGCGCCGCCCTTTTCACTGATAAACTTTGTCACACCTGCCACGGAAGCATGCGCTCTGTGGGAAGAACCAAATGCGTCGCAAACATATACATCTGCAAGGTCTGCAAGCTCTTTGCTGAATTCCTCCCCGTTCTTTGTCTCCTCTGCACCGCGGAAACGTGTATTCTGAAGAAGCACCACATCTCCCTCATTCATCGCTGCAACGGCTGCCGTTGCCTCCTCGCCCGTTACATGGTAATCCGATACAAAAACAACCTCCTTGCCAAGCTTCTCGGAAAGTCTCTTTGCAACAGGCGCTAAGGACTCACCCTCATTCGGTCCGTTCTTAACCTTACCAAGATGGGAGCAAAGAATTACCTTTCCGCCGTCATTCATCAGCTTCTGGATTGTAGGAAGCGCTGCCACGATACGCGTCTCATCCGTGATCACGCCCTCTTTTAACGGCACGTTAAAATCACATCTTACTAATACTCTTTTTCCTTTTACATTAATATCATCCACAGATTTCTTATTTAATGACATTGCCATGTCCTCCTTCATTGAAATATAGGCATGATTGCGAAGCAATACTTCTGCTCATGCGAGTGCGATCCCCCGGAGGGTTTTACTTTATGGGGAACGAAGTTTCCGATAAAGTGAAAAAGGAGCCCGGTCCAAAGAGACCGGACCCCTTCCTGAGTCTTATCTGCACTCTGAATGTCTATCACTTAAAAAAGCAGCCATTCGTGCAGTCGCTTTCATTGAATTTTAGCAAATATTAGATCAATTATGCTAACTCACTGAAATATTTAATGGTACGAACCATCTGAGATGTGTAAGAATTCTCGTTGTCATACCATGATACAACCTGAACCTCATACAGATCGTCAGAAACCTTGCTTACCATTGTCTGTGTTGCATCAAACAGAGAACCGAATCTCATACCAACGATGTCGGAGGATACGATCTCATCCTCAGTATAACCAAAGGACTCATTTGCTGCTGCCTTCATAGCTGCATTGATGCCATCTACCGTTACATCTGCCTTATTTACAACAGCTGTTAAGATCGTGGTAGAGCCTGTCGGGGTCGGCACACGCTGTGCAGAACCGATCAGCTTACCGTTTAATTCCGGAATAACAAGACCGATTGCCTTTGCTGCTCCTGTGCTGTTTGGAACGATATTTACTGCTGCCGCACGGCTTCTTCTTAAGTCACCCTTTCTCTGCGGACCGTCCAGAGTCATCTGGTCGCCTGTATATGCATGGATCGTTACCATGATACCGGACTGGATCGGTGCATACTTATTTAATGCATCAGCCATCGGTGCCAAGCAGTTTGTTGTACAGGAAGCTGCAGAAATAATTGTATCTGTAGCCTTTAATGTCTCATGATTTGTGTTGTATACGATCGTAGGAAGGTCATTTCCTGCCGGCGCAGAGATAACAACTTTTCTAGCGCCTGCATTGATATGAGCCTGCGCCTTCTCCTTAGAGGTGTAGAAACCGGAGCACTCTAATACTACGTCTACCTTCAGCTCACCCCATGGGCAGTTGTTTGCATCTGGGAATGCGTAGATTTTGATTTCCTTACCGTCCACTGTGATAGAATCCTCACCGGAAGTTACCTTATCTGCCAGTGCGTATCTACCCTGAGATGAATCATACTTTAATAAGTGTGCTAACATCTTCGGGCTTGTCAGATCATTGATAGCCACTACTTCATATCCTTCTGCGCCAAACATCTGTCTGAATGCAAGACGACCGATACGGCCGAAACCATTGATTGCTACTCTTACTGCCATTTTTAATTCCTCCTAGAATTTGTAAATGTAATTCATAGGGTTCATTCCTTTGGAATCGTGTGTATGACACTTAACCCTGTGCTTTTCTTATTTTACCCAATTTTGCAAGAAAGTTCAAGCCCTTTTCTCTACTTTGTTAAATTTTTCACCATACTGAGATTTTTCTGCTGTTTTTGTGCAGACTTGCCCAAAATTTCCTGTCATCTGTTTTTTTCTCTGACAATTTCTGTTATACTGTATCTAACGAACAATCGGGCGGCACACTTTGCTGGCCGCTCTTATGCCAACAACGGGCATGCCGCCGCACGGACTGCCCTTATGTCACTAAAAGGAGGAGACACTATGCTCTGGGACATGCATATGCACAGCCGTTTCTCCGGGGACAGCGACGCCCCGCAGGACGCCATGATAGACGCAGCCATCGCCAAAGGGCTTGGCGGCATCTGCTTTACCGACCATCTCGATATGGATTACCCCGGCGGACTTGATCTATTCTTATTGGATCTGCCGGGCTATACCGCCTCCGTGCTGGCGCAAAGGCAGCGCTATAAAGACCGCATTCCGGTGCGTCTTGGTCTGGAGCTTGGTCTGCAGCCGCAGCTGTCCGAAATTTATGCAGATATACTCGCGCAATATCCGTTTGACTTTGTCATAGGCTCCTCCCATGTCGTCCACGGCAAGGATCCCTACTATCCGGAATACCACGAGGGAAGAAGCGAAACGGTCTGCTACCGCGAATATTTCGAGTCTGTTCTGGAAAATATCCGCGCCTTTGACGGCTTTGACGTCTACGGACACATCGACTATGTCGTGCGTTACGGTCCAAACCGCAACAAATATTACAGCTATGCGCAATACGCTGATGTCATCGACGAGATTTTAACGCTTTTGATCAAAAAAGGAAAAGGCATTGAGTTAAATACCGGAGGCTTTAAATACGGGCTTGGCCATCCAAATCCGACAGAGGCAATCATCGCGCGCTACTGCGAGCTCGGCGGCGAGATCATCACGATCGGCGCCGACGCCCATGCACCCGCGCATGTCGCCTATGCCTTTGAAAAGGTTCCGGCAATCCTAAAAGAAGCCGGCTTTCGCTACTTTACTGTGTTTCAGGAACGAAAGCCGGAGTTTGTGAAATTATAGCGCATCTGCGGAAAGGAATATTTTTTATTCCTTTCCGTTCCAGCAATAGGTACAAAGCTTACACTTATCAATATCAACCGACTCCAGCATATCATCAAGCCGGTTAAACCGCAGCGTCGTAAAATTCAATTCCTTGCGTATCTCCTCGACCATCTGCTCATATTTCTCCGTCTCCGGATCTGCATACTGCGCAAGCACTTCATCCGTTACATTGCCATTTTCCAGCCTGTCGATGACACGGCGCGTGATCAGGTCCATCTCCGAGGAGGAGCGCGAAAAATTCAGGTACTTACAGCCATACAAAAGCGGCGGACATGCCGGACGGATATGTACCTCCTTCGCTCCGCTCTGGTACAAAAATTCTGTCGTCTCACGAAGCTGTGTGCCGCGCACGATAGAATCATCGATCAAGAGCAGGCTCTTGTCACGGATCAGCTCCTCCACCGCCAGAAGCTTCATCTTTGCGATCAGATTGCGCTGACTCTGCATCGTCGGCATAAAGGAGCGCGGCCATGTCGGCGTATATTTGATAAACGGTCTGGAAAACGGAATGCCCGATTCATTTGCATAACCGATGGCGTGTGCAATACCGGAATCCGGCACTCCCGCCACTATATCGGGCTTTACATGATCGCGCTGCGCCATCTTTTTCCCGCAGTGATAACGCATATTTTCCACACTCGTTCCCTCATAGGAGCTTGCCGGATACCCGTAATAGACCCACAAAAAGGTACAGATTTTCAAATCCTCGTTCGGATTTACCAGCGTCACACACTTTTCATCGGTGATCACCGCAATCTCACCGGGACCTAATTCTCTGTGATCGGCGTAGCCAAGATTCTTGTATGCGTAATTCTCAAAGGACACACAAAATGCCTGTTCCTTTTTGCCGATGACGACAGGCGTCCTTCCCCTTCTGTCTCTTGCCGCATAAATGCCCGCCTGATTCATCAGAAGGACAGAAACCGATCCGTCCACCTCCTGCAGCGCATACTCGATTCCCTCGATCAGATTCTCTTTCTGATTGATCAATGCCGCGATCAACTCCGTAGCGTTAATGTCACCGCCGCTCATCTCCAGAAAATGAGAATGCCCCTCGACAAATAACCGCTCCGACAGCTCCTTCATATTATTGATCTTGCTGACCGTCGTAATGGCATAGGTACCGTGGTGAGAACGGACAAGCAGTGGCTGCGGCTCATAATCTGAGATACAGCCAATGCCGATTTTTCCCTTCATCTCCTGCACATCCTTATCAAACTTCGTGCGGAACGGCGCATTTTCAATATTGTGGATCGCACGGTCAAAGCCCCGCTCTCCATAGACCGCCATACCGCCGCGGCGCGTGCCTAAATGTGAATGGTAATCAATTCCAAAAAACAGATCAAATACGCAATCCTCTTTTGATGCTACTCCAAAAAATCCACCCATTATTATTCCTTTCTTTACTTGAAGTAAGCTACACCGGACTCAAATAATCTTAAATCCTGCTCTCCGTAAATATTTATTGCGACATTTCTGCCGCGGCGCTCGGAGTGCGCCATTTTTCCAAGAACACGCCCATCGGGACTTGTGATACCCTCAACCGCCATGTAAGAGCCGTTGACATTCCACGCCTCGTCCATCGTCGGATTTCCGTCGGCATCAACATATTGTGTCGCCACCTGACCGTTCGCAAACAATCGCTCCATCCACTCCTTGGACGCAACAAACCGTCCCTCTCCATGAGAAGCCGGGTTGCAGTAAACCTTTCCCGTCTTTGCCCCTGCCAGCCACGGAGACTTATCCGTGACTACCTTCGTGTATACCATTTTGCTGATATGACGTCCGATCGTATTATAGGTCAGGGTTGGCGAATCCTCTGTCTGCGGACGAATCTCCCCATACGGCACAAGTCCCAGCTTGATCAGAGCCTGAAATCCGTTGCAGATCCCAAGCGCAAGCCCGTCTCTCTGCTGCAAAAGCTCCATGACCGCCTCGGACAGCTTTGCATTGCGGAAGGCAGTCGCAAAGAATTTTGCAGAGCCCTCCGGCTCGTCGCCTGCCGAAAATCCGCCCGGGAACATAATGATCTGCGCCTGACGGATCGCCTCTGTAAACACATCGACAGATTCCCGGATGTCCTCGGCACTTAAGTTCTTAAATACCCGCACGATCGTCTCCGCTCCTGCACGCGCAAACGCACGCGCGCTGTCATACTCGCAGTTCGTTCCCGGAAAGACCGGAATAAATACCTTCGGTTTTGCAACCTTGTTCTTGCACACATAAATATTATTTGCCTGATAAATGCCTGTGTCTACGGTCTCACTCCGGTCTGTCACACGGGTTGGGAATACCTTTTCCAATGTTCCCGTCCACGCCATGAGCGCTTCCTCCATCGTGACCCGCATACGCGTTTTGCCGTTCTCATAAAGGAATACCTTTTCTGCATTGACACTGCCGACCTGCTGCACGCTTGCTGCAAGTCCTGCTGCACCTAGGACTTCCTTCACCTCGTCTGCCCGTTCCGGCTTCACCTCTGCCACAAGATCGCCAAAGCCCGGAGCAAACAAGGTCTCCTCGGTCACGCTGCACTCTAATGTCACGCCAAGCTGATTGCCAAACGCCATCTTACTGACTGCCGCAGCAAGTCCTTTTCCGTCCAGCGCATAAGCAGATATGATCGCGCCCGCTTGGATCAGCTGATGCACAGCGTCATAGAGCTTCATCACCTGCTCATAAACCGGCAGATCATAAGCATCCTTTTCCATGCGGAACAGCATCAGCCGGTTTCCTGCCGCTTTCAGCTCCGGCGTGATGATCTCCTTTTCTTTTGCCACATCGACCGCAAAGGAAACAAGTGTCGGCGGAACATCAATTTCATTAAAGCTTCCCGACATAGAGTCCTTGCCCCCGATGGAGGGCAGTCCAAAGCCTATCTGCGCACTGTATGCACCGAGCAGCGCCGCAAACGGCTGGCTCCAGCGTCTTGCATCCCCGCTCATTCTGCGGAAATATTCCTGGAACGTAAAGCGTACCTTCCGGTGATCGCCGCCCGCTGCCACGATCCTTGACAAGGATTCCACTACGGCATACACTGCGCCGTGATACGGACTCCATGCAGACAGATACGGGTCAAAGCCGTAGGACATCATGGTTGCGGCGTCGGATGTTCCCGAAAGGACCGGGATCTTTGCGACCATAGACTGTGTCTCTGTCAGCTGATATTTTCCGCCGTACGGCATATAGACGCTGCCTGCGCCGATAGAGCTGTCAAACATCTCGACAAGTCCCTTCTGTGAGCAGACATTTAAGTCTGCCAGCTCTGCCAGCCATGCAGCCTTAAGATCACCCTCCTCTGCCGCCTCTGCCACTGCGGACGTGCTGATCCTATGCAGATAATTCTCCTTCGGATCCGGCATATCGACTGCTACATTCGTTTCCTGATGCGCACCGTTCGTATCCAAAAATGCCCGCGAGAGATTTACGATTTCTTTCCCTCTCCACTCCAGTACCAGTCTTGGTTCTTTTGTCACGACAGCGACCGTAACTGCCTCCAGATTTTCTTCCTTTGCAAAGGCAAGAAATTTCTCCTCATCCTGCGGTGCTACAACGACAGCCATTCGCTCCTGTGATTCTGAAATCGCAATCTCCGTGCCGTCAAGTCCCGCATATTTCTTCGGCACCTTATCAAGCTGTACGCGCAGACCGTCCGCTAACTCACCGATGGCAACCGACACGCCGCCCGCACCGAAATCGTTGCATTTCTTGATCATATGAGCGACCTCCTCCCGACGGAACAGGCGCTGTATCTTACGCTCAGTCGGAGGATTTCCCTTCTGCACCTCCGCACCGCAGACCGTTGTAGACTCGGTATTGTGCGCCTTGGAAGAACCGGTTGCACCGCCGATGCCGTCGCGTCCGGTGCGTCCTCCCAATAAAATGATGATATCGCCCGGATCGGAGGTCAGCCGCTGCACGGCACGTCTGGGCGCTGCGCCCAGGACAGCGCCGATCTCCATGCGCTTTGCCACATAATCAGGATGATAGATTTCCTTGATATATCCGGTCGCAAGTCCGATCTGATTGCCGTAGGAGCTGTAGCCATGCGCAGCCTCACGCACCAGCTTTTTCTGCGGCAGCTTCCCCTCCATCGTATTGCCGACAGACACGGTCGGATCTGCCGCGCCTGTCACACGCATTGCCTGATAGACATAGGTACGGCCGGAAAGCGGATCGCGGATCGCTCCCCCAAGACAGGTCGCAGCCCCGCCAAACGGCTCAATCTCTGTCGGGTGATTGTGCGTCTCATTCTTAAAGTTGACAAGCCACTCCTCCGTCACACCGTCGACCTCGATCGGCACGACAATCGAACAGGCATTGATCTCGTCCGACTCCTCCTGATCGGAAAGCTTTCCCTCTTTCTTCAGACGCTTCATCGCCATAAGCGCAAGATCCATCAGGCAGACAAATTTATCGTCCCTTCCCGCATAAAGCTTTTGATGCGTTTTCAGATAATCCTGATACGTCTCCTCCATAGGTACACGGTAATAACCGTCGTCAAATACAACCTCCTTTAGCTCCGTAGAAAAGGTCGTGTGACGGCAGTGATCGGACCAATAAGTATCTAATACGCGGATTTCCGTCACGGACGGATCGCGTTTTTCCTCATTTTTAAAATAATTCTGAATATGTAAAAAATCACGGAACGTCATCGCAAGTCCGAGTGAATCATAAAGCTTCTGCAGCTCCTCCTCCGCAAGCCGGCAAAATCCCGCAAAAATCTCTACCTCCTTTGGTTCGTCAAAGGTCTGTACCAGCGTCTGTGGCTTTTCCATGCCGCTCTCCCTGGAGTCTACCGGATTGATGCAGTGCTTCTTGATCGCTGCAAGCTCACCCTCGCTGATCTCTCCCTCGATCACATAGGTCACCGCTGTGCGGATCAGTGGAGCCTCCTCCTCGTTTAACAGCTTGACACACTGCTCTGCAGAATCTGCCCGCTGATCAAACTGCCCCGGAAGAAATTCCACGGAAAACGCGCATCCGCCGTTTTGGTCAAATGTTTCCTCATAAATAACATCGACCGGAGGCTCTGAAAATACAGTTCCCAATGCCCTCCGATACGTCTCCTCCGAAATATGTTCCATATCGTAACGGATCAGTTCGCGCACGCCTGTCACACCTCTGATTCCAAGATAATTTCTGATCTCCTCCCAAAGCTCCTTCGCCTTGACCGCAAACTCCGGTTTCTTCTCCACATAAATTCTTCTTACCTTGTCAAAATCTGCATTGCTCATATGATTTTCCTCCATCCTGACATCACCGATTCTATCTTCGGGTACAGTGTAGCATGATTCTTTCAATCAGAATAATTAATATATTTAATCTTATTTATTATACATATTAATATATTTAAAGCTCACAGGTTCTGTTTGACACAATTATAAGTGGGGCTTATAATTTAGCTATTACATGCAATTTCACAGAAACGAGGCACTATGGATATTAATTATGAATTATACAAGGTTTTTTATTACGTCGCAACCTCTCTGAGCTTTTCCGAGGCAAGCAAGCAGCTTTTTATCTCACAGTCCGCTGTCAGCCAGTCCATAAAAACATTAGAGCGCAAACTGGAGCAGCCGCTGTTTATCCGAAGCACGAAAAAGGTGCAGCTTACGCCTGCCGGAAAAGTGCTCCTTAAGCATATCGAGCCTGCGATGAATCTGATCGCCCGCGGGGAAAGCCAGCTGCTAACCTCCGGAAGTCTCGGCTTCGGTCAGCTCCATATCGGTGCGAGCGATACCATCTGCCGCTACTTTCTTGTTCCCTACCTCAGACAGTTCCACAGAAAATTTCCGCATGTGCCCATCAAGGTCACAAATGCAACCTCTCTCAGCTGTGTGGAGCTATTGGAACAGGGCAGGGTCGATGTGATCATCACAAATTTTCCGAATGCAAAGCTCAATCAGTCCTACATCCGAAAGACTGTCAGAAGCTTTACGGATGTTTTTATCGCCAACCCCGCCTATTTTCAACTGAAACAGCAGGAGCTTTCTTTTCAGGAATTAAACGAATACCCCATTCTGATGCTCGACCGAAAAAGTACAACAAGCGAATTTCTACACCATCTGTTTTTGCAGCATCAGCTTGAGCTTATTCCTGAAATCGAATTGAGCAGCAACGATCTGCTGATCGACCTTGCGCGGATCGGACTTGGCGTCGCCTTTATCCCGGACTATTGCCTAAGCCGTGAGTCAAATGAGCTTTTTATCGTGCGCACCAAAGAAAAACTGCCCGCCAGACAGATGATCGCCGCGGTCAATCCGATGCTGCCTCCATCTGCCCCGACGGAGGCGTTCCTTGCACTGCTTCCCGATGTGCAGCCGTTTGCTCCGTCTGCCGGCTCTCCTGCCTAGCCCAAAACTCCTCCAGATACTTTTTGACATTTTCTTTCGAGCAGACCGTGTACTTCTCCCACTCTCTTGGGAAAAGCGCACGGGAATCGCTCTGCAAAAAACGCTCGTCCAATAAAGCGATAACGCCGACGTCATCCACCGTGCGGATGACGCGCCCTGCTGCCTGGAGCACCTTATTCATGCCGGGATAACGGTAGGCATAATCAAAGCCAGCCCCCAGACGCTCCTCATAATAATGCATCAGTATCTCCCGCTCATTGCTGATCTGCGGCAGACCGGTACCCACGATGACTGCACCGATGAGCTGCTCATTTTTCAGATCGATCCCCTCTCCGAAAATCCCGCCGAGCACGCAGAACGCCGCAAGCGATGATCCACGACGCCTTGTTTCCTCCACAGAAAAGGAAGCCAGAAATTCCTCCCGCTCCTCCTCCTTCATACCCGGCTGCTGAAGCAGTGCAAAAATCGTTCCCTCTGCACTGCTTTCTATGTATCCCTCCTCCTGTGCGCAGACAAGCTCCTCCACGCCATCCATTGTGCAGAAAACCTCATACACCTGACGCATCATCTGATAAGAAGGAAAAAATATCATATAATTTCCCTTTTTCGCCCGTGCCGTCACTGCCACATAAGCGGCAATCCGTGCAAACTCCGCTTCATTTCTTCTTGTATATCTGCTGCTCACATCGCGTCCGATCAAAAGCAGCCGCTGACTCTCCGAAAATGCTGTCTTGGCATAGACCGCATAATTGTCTTTTTTCGCAGAGAGCAGATTCTTATAATATCCAATCGGCAAAAATGTCGCCGAAAAGAAAATTGTCGCGTTGCCCTTATCAAGCCGCTTCTGCAGCTGCAAGGACGGATCGACGCAGTAAAGCTTCATCTGAAATCTGCCGTCCCCGGTATGCTCTGTGTAGATCACATACCGCTCGTCCACCCATTCATAGATCGTGATAAAATTGCGCAGCTTCAGATAAAACTCCATCACTTCCTTCCGCTCTGCAAAGTCTGCCCGCTTCTGCAAAAATTCATCCAGCCCCGCGGCAAGGCGCATCAGCGCAAACAACAAGCTGCCGATATTTTCATAGACCCTGTAGCTTTCACATTCCCGCTTATAGGAAAGCAGAATGCGGTTGCATTTTTCAAATTCCTCTGACAATCGGACATCATATTGGCGGACCAGCTTCTTCCCCGTAAGAAAATCTTCCTTATAAAGCGCGGCGCTGTACATATCACGGCTGCGCTCCACAAGATTATGCGCCTCGTCAACAAGAAAAATGTAATCCTCCCTCATGCCCTCGGCAAAAAAACGCTTCAGACAGACGTTTGGATCAAATACATAATTATAGTCGCATATGATATTGTCTGCCCATGACGCGGTGTCCAGACAAAGTTCAAACGGACAGACCCGATAAGCCTCCGCCTGTTCCAAAATCGCCTCTCTCGACAGGACGTCCTTCCTTTGCAGCAAATCATAAACTGCGTCGTTGACCCTGTCATAGTGCCCCTTTGCATACGGGCAATGAACGGGATTACAGTCCATCTCCTCACATTTGCAAAGCTTCTCCTTCGCCGTGATCTGGATGATCTTTGCCTGATAGCCGCCCCTTTGCAGCAGCTCAAACGTCTCTTTTGCAACGCCTGCCGTAATTGTTTTTGCCGTCAGGTAAAAAATTTTATCTCCCAGCTCCTCGCCAACCGCCTTAACTGCCGGAAATATCGTAGAGATCGTTTTCCCCACGCCGGTGGGCGCCTGAATAAATAAATTTTTTCTGCGGGCGATGGTGCGGTAAACATCCGCGGCGAGCTCCTTTTGCCCCTCCCGGTATTCATACGGAAAAACCAGTCGTTTGATGGACGCCTGCCGCAGCCTGCGCCACTCAAACTGAAAATCCGCCCACTTTTTATACTCCTGCACAAGCTGTAGAAACCATTGTGCAAGCTCCTCAAACAAAAACTCCTCATGAAAATAACGAATATCCTGCGTATCAAGGTTACAGTAGGTCATCTGGATCCGGATCTGCTCAAGATCGTGCTGCACCGCATAAATATAGGCATAGCACATCGCCTGCGCACGATGCACGGCAACCGGCGCCGTAAGCAGCTCCGGCTTTTGATATACCCCCTTGATCTCATCGATTGTCACACGCACGTCCTGCGGCAGCTGGATCTGATTGTAATTCTCGGCAAAGGTATATGCCTCCCCATCCCCGCGTTCGATCAAGATGCCGTCTGCCCTGCCATCAATGATAAGCTCGTAATCGCCCTGATCCAACGCAATGCGCAGCGGCACCTCCGCATGATAATTAGCCCCCATGCTCTTTTGCAGTTTTCGATGTATGCGGCTGCCCGCCTGCATTGCCTCCACGGAAGCCCCGCGTCCCTGCCGGTTGTCAATGTCTCCCTCCCGCAGCAAAAACTCCACAAGATTTCGGACCGATATTTTAATGATCCCTTTTTGATTATTTTCCATCTGTTTACTCATAAGCCTTAGATTCTTCCATTCAGCCGTGCCTGACGCTGTTCCCTGCGAAATTCATCCGGCATTTTGTCTATGGATACCGTTCCATTTTACCACAATTCCAAACAACGGGCGACACGCTTCATGCGCCACTCTTATGTCAAACAACGGGCGATACGCTTCGCGAGCCGCTCTTATGTCAAAAAGAGAAGCTGCCTCCTGACAGCTCCTCTTTCTGACACAGACCTTAGCAGACTGCATATTTTTGAATATTTTCCTCAAATGTATGGTCGTTCACACCGTACTTGATCGTCAGCTCCTTGCCGAATCCAAGATACAGCATACCAAGCAGGGACTTTGCATCAATCACCGCCCGATTATAGAAAACATCGATGTCAAAATCACATTTTCCGGCAGCATTTACAAAGTCCTTTACCTCATCTGTGTCAGATAATCTGATTTTCTTCTCAAACATTTCTTTCATCTTCCTTTCTTCTCAAAAACACAACAAATGTACGCGGCTGCCTCATTCGCTACGGCATTATTCCATAATTTTTTCCGTTTGTCAAATTTTTATACATTTGCGCGATTCTTTGTTTTAAGGCATTTTCACAATTCTTCGACAGATTTCTCGGCAAAATCCACGCGAAATACTTTTGTATTTTCTCTTTCCAGACAAATACCGTACAATCCTTGTGCACTTTTCTCAAAAACCGATTTCTTTTTCTCCATTTTTAGAGGTTGTTACAATCATTTTTGTTTCAAAGACGCTTAAACTCCTCTCAAAAGTGCGATATTCCGCTTTAAAGAATCGACTGCCGCATCAATTTCCTGCCGCGTCGTGTCCTTTCCCAGTGTCATGCGCACAGTTCCCGCCGCATACTCCTTTGGTACGCCAAGCGCCTCTATCACATAAGAAATCCTGCTCTCTCCTGTATTGCATGCCGAGCCTCCCGATGCGCAGATTCCCTCCTCGTCCAACAGGATCAGGAGCGTCGCCCCGTCCACGCCCGCAAAGCTCATACTGACATTTCCCGGCAGCCGTCTGGTGCGGTGTCCGTTGATGCGCGTCTGCGGAATCTCATGCGTCACCTTCTCCATCAGATAATTACGCAGCATCGTCTCTCTGCGGATTCTCTGGCGCATTCCATGCATGGCAAGCTCCGCCGCCTTTCCCATACCGACAATTCCGGACACATTTTCTGTTCCCGCGCGCTTTCCCTGCTCCTGACTGCCCCCGTGAATAAAAGACGGAAGGGGCACCCCCTCCCTGACATAGAGAAAGCCCACGCCTTTCGGTCCGTGGAATTTATGTGCGCTTGCGCTTAATAGATCAACGGGGTACTGACGCACCGAAATGGGAATCTGTGCATATGCCTGCACCGCGTCGGTATGGAATAAGACGCCGTGCTCTCTGGCAATTCTTCCGATTTCCATTACAGGCTCTATCGTTCCGACCTCGTTGTTTCCAAACATGATCGTGATCAAGGTCGTATCCTGCCGGATTGCCTGCTCCAATTCTTCGAGCGAGATCATCCCGTCCTTGTCTACCTCAAGATAAGTCACTCGATACCCCAGACGCTCTAAATATTCGCACGAATTTAACACCGCATGATGCTCGATTTTGCTTGTGATGATATGACGTCCCCTTGCCTTTAATGCGCCGGCGATCCCCTTCACCGCCCAGTTATCCGACTCGCTTCCTCCCGAAGTAAAATAAATTTCTGATTTTTTTGCCGAAAGTGATGCCGCAATCTGCTCCCTTGCATGCTCGATTGCCTCTTTTGCTTCCTCGCCATATTGATACATTGTCGATGCATTTCCAAATTTTTCCTGAAAATACGGCTGCATCGCTTCCTCCACAGCCTCTGAGAGTTGTGTCGTCGCCGCATGATCCAGATAAATACCTTTATATGTTTGACTGCTCATGTTTCCCCCTCTTTTTACATATATTGAAAGGATTGAACATTTGGAGGTCCTGTTGCCAAGAATTTATCTTCCCAAACATTCTGTTTCCGAAAACTCTTTCAAAAGCTCCCTGATCACCGGTACGTTACTCTTAACGATTGCCGGTGTTTTGACCCGAATTATCGGCTTCTTCTATAGAATATTCCTTTCGCGCGTGATTGGTGCAGAGGGGCTTGGCATTTACCAGCTGACTGCTCCCGTGATGGCGCTTGGCTTTGCCATTACCTCCACGGGCATTCAGACTGCTATCTCCCGCTTTGTCTCAAACGAGGTCGGAAAGAAAAATCCGGGCGGTGCAAGAAGCTATCTTTTTTGCGGACTCTGGCTGTCCCTGCTCTTATCCGTCTTATTCAGCGTGATCCTCTGGAAAAATACGGATTTTATCGCACGCGCATGGCTCGGCGATGCGCGCTGTGCACCGCTTTTGTCTATCCTCTCACTCTCCTTTGTCCCAAGCTGCATTCATGCCTGTATCAACGGCTATTATTATGGCTTAAAAAAAACAGGTGTGCCGGCGCTCACACAGCTTGCCGAGCAGCTCGCACGCGTTGCCATTGTCTATGTGCTTTTTCAAATTTACACCGAGCAGCAGCAAAGCGTTCCGCTCTCTGTCACCATGTGGGGCGTTGTCATCGGTGAGGCAGCAAGTACGCTTGTTTCCGTAAGCTGTATCCGTCTGCTGCCAAGCACAGCAGACAGAGGCTTATCCATGGTTACCTGCACCAGAAACCTCCTTGCCATGGCTGCGCCCTTAACTGCAAACCGCGTCATCCTGAATCTTTTTTCCAGCTACGAAAATATCATGATCCCAAACAGACTTCGCCTGTTTGGCTATGAATTCTCCGACGCTCTGAGCGTTTATGGCATCCTGACCGGTATGACCATGTCCGTTGTAATGTTTCCATCCGTCATCACAAACTCCGTTTCTGTCCTCCTGCTCCCCGCTATCTCAGAAGCGAAAGCCGCCGGAGACGACGCCCTGATCCGACGGACGTTAAAAAAGACGATCGAATCCTGCCTCTCGCTTGGGTTCCTCGCGACGCTGGCATTTTTGTTTACCGGAGATTTCCTCGGCAACTTCCTGTTCGGGAATGCACTTGCCGGAACATTTATCACAACACTCGGATGGATCTGCCCATTTCTCTATCTCGGCTCGACCCTAAGCAGTATCCTCCACGGCCTTGGCTTCCCCGGACTGACCTTTGTGCTGAATCTGATTTCCTGCGGTATAAGGATTCTCTTTGTGTTGTTCGCTGTTCCGGTCTTTGGCATCAAAAGCTATCTGTGGGGAATTCTTCTCTCGCAGGCGGTGCTTGCGTTCCTTGCGATCATTCTGCTTCTTCACATGACAAGCAACAAGCGACACGCTTCGTGCGACACGCTTATGTCAAGAAAGCAAGCGTAAATAAACCTTCAGGCAGAGGTGAGCTTCTCTCACCTCTGCCTGAAGGTTTATCATACCTAATCTCTGTTCCACAAATGCTTAGGGTAAAGCCCTGATGCCTTAAGGTTCCTGACTGCCTCCCAAACGACTGGCTTATCCTCCCTGTAGGTCACGCCATACCATTTGTCCGTCGTTGTCAGCACCTTTACGGACGCCTTACCGGCTGTCAGAAGATTGCTGACGACTGTCGGAAGAAAATACTCACATTTGAGCGGATTCTCCTCCAGTCCCTTCTCTAAAAAAGACGAAAAGCCGTTTTCAAGCTCATTCAAAAATCCTGCCGTAAATCCCCACATATTCATGGAAACAATCGCGTCATCCGGCAGGGAAACCCATGTCCTGCCGTCATCATCGGTATAAGCAGCGCCGCCATCCCGCTTCTCGATCCGCGTACGCTCCGTCACACGAACAAGCTCTCCCGCATCACTGATCTCACAGACACCGCGCGACACATGCCCGTTTTCCGTAAGCGTATTTTTCAGCTGATACCCGACCATCGCATAGCGGTATTTTTCATCATCCTCATGCGAAACCAGATAATCATAAATCTGCGCAAATGCGCTCCTTCCATAGTAATCGTCCGCATTGATCACTGCAAAGGGACCGTCAATGACATCCTTGCAGCTTAAGACGGCATGCGCCGTTCCCCACGGCTTCTGCCGACCGTAAGGAATCTCATATCCGTTCGGAATATTTGCAAGGTCCTGATAAACATAGGCAGTCTCCAGCTCCTTCCCGATACGATTTCCGATCGCCTCCCGAAAATCTCTTTCGTTCTCCTTTTTGATAATAAATATTACCTTATCAAAGCCTGCCCGTTTCGCATCAAAAATAGAAAAGTCCATCATGATATGACCCTCGGCGTCCACCGGGTCAATCTGCTTTAAGCCTCCGTAACGGTTCCCCATTCCTGCTGCCATAATTACCAGTACCGGTTTTTTCATTGCATTTCCTGCCTTTCCTGTCAAATTGTATACCATTTGATCTCGTTTGCTTTCAGATGCAATTCAAAGCTGCTTCCATCACCGCGGTAAACCGTTGTGCTCTGCGGCTCGTAGGTGTTATTTACGACACAATATTTCCCATTCTTCACATAAGCATGCACCTCAACATGAACGTTCGTTGAGAACCACTGGGTCAGAGCCTCCTGCTCACTGTGCGCACTCCACATGATACTTCGATACAGCACTCTGCTGTTTTCAAAGCTGTACGGCAGACCGCTGATATAGACGCAGCGTCCCTTTCCGTAGGCATTCACTGCCATCTGCACCTCTTTCTCCCTCTGCACCAGAATCTCAGTACCCTCGTAAGCGTAAATGCTCTTTTTTCCCTCGCCAAAATCGACCTCATCGGCAACATCTGCGAGTATAAAATGATCTCTGTGCTCCTCCCAGTTATACTTGTCGTAATTTAAGGTAAAGCCTGTTTCTTTCTCCACGCCGAGCATCCCCGCAAGCTGCAGGTAATGCCCCTGATACTGATGACCGGAAGGTTCTCCCACTCCGATAAAGCCGCCTCCGTTATGTACAAAAGAGCGGATTGCAGAAGAAATCCTTGGGTTCTCCCAGACACTGCCGCCGGTGTGCGCCGTATCGGCGTCCCCGACATTGATGATGACATCAATCGTATCAAGAACAGACGCATCTTCTAAAATATCGTCAAAGGAAATAAACTTCACGTCAAACGGTGCGCCCGAAAGCGCCTCGATAATCCCTGCGTAGCTGTAATTCTGCTTCTGATACAGTGCGTGATGTACCATATGGCAGCCCCAGCTCCTGATCCTGCCCCAGCTATTTAACACAGCCACCGTTTTCGCACAATACGGCGTCGTGCCTCTTGCATTCTCATAAAGCTCACGGAACTCATCGCATACACTCTCAACATAATCGATAAACTCCGGAAAGTCAAGCGCAAGCTTCAAATAACCGCCGTAACCGATACGGTCAATGGGTTTTCGCAGGATCGCGCGCCGCGCCGTCACCCAGTTTTCCTTTGCCTCCTTCACCGGATCGCCGCCCTCATGGAACGTATCCGGGAAGAAATACGGCAGAAACCGTCCTTCTGTATACTTCACACCCTCAATATCCGAGATCAAGCGCAGCGTGCTTCCGTTTCCGACGCTTCCCACCACGGAATCAAGCCCGATTCCTGCAAATTCGTCCATAAACGGCTCTGTCCCAATCCAGTGGTCTCCTAAAAACATCATGGCTTCCTTGCCGCACTCATGCGTAATATCCACCATTTCTTTTGCAAGCTTTGCGACCTCTCTCCTCTGAAACGCCTGAAAATCCTTAAACTCTTTGCTCGGCACACGATACTGATTGTTATAATACCCCTGATCTATGATATATTCCGGGCGGAACCGATAGCCGACCTCTTTTTCAAACTGCTCCAAGATATATGGACTCACTGATGCAGAATAGCCATACCAGTCTACATACTTCTCCCGCTTCAGCTCATCGAACATCAGGGTAAACTGGTGGAAAAATGTCGTATAGCGGATAACGTTGACATACGGATGCTCCTCACAGAAGCTGCGCAGACGCTCCATCGAATATTTATGTGTCTTTGGCTGACGCACATCAAAGGTAATCTGGTGCTCAAAATCTTTCCAATCATTTGTCACCGCATTGTACATATGCACCGGATCCCAGATCAAATATGCCAGAAAGCTGACCGTATATTCGTGAAATGGCTCTGCATCATGAATCTGCACGCAGCCGCTCGCCTCGTCATACTCCCAGCTGTCTGTGGAAACGATTTTGCCCGAGGAACGGTCAATCACCTCCCACCAGCGTTTTATATCGTCCCTTGTGTTGACCTGCATCAGCTCATCGGAAATCCCCTTCATCAGAGGGATCGCCAATTCCTTCCCCTCTGCCGCATAAAATCCTGTCATAATATAGCACTGCTGCACCTCGCCCGGGTTCGCCTTTGCCCATGCATTGTCCTTTCTTGTCGTATAATAGGTCGCATAAATCTTAGCCCCCGTCTCCTTAAGCTCCTCCGGGAACTCTGTACCGTCGCAGTCGCGAATCGCGTCTGCTCCCCAGCGCTTTAACAGTTCCATCGTCTCCGGCACAACATCCAAATTCGTCGGGATCGTCACACGTCCTGTCCGTTTTTCTAACCTCTGTTCACTCATTTTCTAACCGCTCCTAATTTTTTTTCTTTTGTTTATTATAACTTACTTTGTCCCGGACTGTTACCCATATCTTGCTGACTATTTTAGAAATCTTATCTTCTTTTTCTTTATTTCTCTTGCTTTTGATTGTAATATCTTGCGCATTTTCTGTTTGTGTTCTATACTGTTCGTAGCAGCGGAATATCATGCACAATATGTCAGGAAGGAGAAACGATTATGAGCAACCAGAAATTTAATTTAGAAAATACGACGCTTCCTCAGCTTTCCTTTCGTCTGCTGTCAATTTCTGCGTCAAAATATGAAAATGACTGGGAGAGTTTTCCTCACAGTCATTATTATACGGAAATCTTCTTTATAAAAAGCGGTACGGGACATATGAAAATTGAAAATGAATCCATACCGCTTGCTGCAAACAATCTTGTTTTGATCGGAGCACAGGTACTTCACACGGAATTTTCCAATCCGTCTGCTCCGCTTGACTATTACGTTCTCGGCGTTGAAGGTTTAAAGGTCAACACAGACCGACCGGTAGAATACAGTGTTGTCAATGCTTCGTCCAATGTTGCACAAATACGGCAATGCTTTGACAATATCCTGTCAGAGATGCACAATCGCCCCGAGGGCTATGCGGAGGTATGCCAGCACTATCTTGCGATCCTTGTGCTGCTCATCTGCCGCAAGGATCACATCTCTTATGAACTCGTGGACGCCCCAAACAGCAGTCACGAATGTCACAAGGTGAAACGCTATATTGAGACAAACTATCATGATAAGATTACCTTGGATTCTCTTGCCTCCAACTGCAATCTGACAAAATATTACCTGAGCCATAAATTCACAGAATTTTATCGAAAATCTCCGATTGCCTATCTAACCGAGGTTCGGATCACAGCTGCCAAGGACCTGCTGAAAACGACAAATCTCAGCATTGAGGAAATTGCCAGCGCCACAGGTTTTTCCTCCAGCAGCTATTTCTCACAGACCTTTCAAAAATTCTGCCGGATGTCTCCGCAGCAATACCGCAAAGCCCAAGCAAAAACATCATCCGTATCGGACCACTAAAAAAGAATCTCGCAAGCGAGATTCTTTTTTATTTACTGATAATTATTTGTAAAGCTCTACCAATCTTAACAGGTGCTCATAACGCTCCTTTGCAGCCTCCTCGGATGCTGTAAAGAGCTGCTCTGCTCTCTCCGGGAACGCTCTGCTCAGACGGCTATAGCGTGTCTCGCTGTTTAAGAACTCCTGATAGGTTCCGTCACCCGGCTTTGACGTGAGGGTAAACGGATTCTTGCCCTCTGCCTTCAGTGCCGGATTGAAGGAGAACAGATTCCAGTAGCCTGCCGCAACTGCCTTCTTCATCTCGTCCTGGCAATGATTCATACCGCCCTTGATACCGTGAAGCTCACATGGAGCGTAACCGATGATTAAGGATGGTCCGTTGTAAGCCTCTGCCTCTGCGATCACCTTGATCGTATGAGCCATATTCGCACCAAGCGCAACCTGTGCCACATATACATAGCCGTAGCTCATTGCGATCTCTGCAAGGCTCTTCTTTCCAACCTCTTTACCGGAAGCTGCAAACTGACAAACCTCACCGATATTGGAAGCCTTGGAAGCCTGACCGCCGGTATTGGAATACATCTCGGTATCAAATACCATCACGTTTACATTATCACCGGAAGCAAGTACATGATCCAGGCCGCCAAAACCGATGTCATAAGCCCATCCGTCTCCACCGAAGATCCATACAGACTTCTTGCCGAGGTAATCCTTCTTCTCAAGCGCTGCCTTTGCATTCGGGCATCCGGCTGCTGCCGCCTTCTCTAATTCCGCAATAAGCGCCTCTGTTGCAGGTGCATTTGCTCTTGTATCGTTCTTTGTCTCTGTAAACTTCTCAAAAGCAGCCTTAAGCTCTGCGGAAGCCTTCTCAGACTCTGCACACTTCTTAACGCTTGCGATTGCCTGCTCACGAAGAACGCTCTGTCCGATCTGCATACCAAGACCATGCTGTGCGTTATCCTCAAATAAGGAGTTTGCCCATGCCGGTCCCTTCTGAGAATCTTTATTGACAGTATACGGCGATGTAGCTGCCGGACCGCCCCAGATAGAGGAACATCCAGTTGCATTGGAGATATACATCTGCTCGCCGAATAACTGTGTAATGATGCGGGCGTAAGCTGTCTCTGCACAGCCTGCACAAGCGCCTGAGAACTCAAGCAGCGGCTGGTTGAACTGGGAACCCTTCACCGTATTGTCTGCCGGCATACCAGGCTTCTTGCCAACATTTGCAACTAAGTAATCGAATACCGGCTGCTCCTCCGCCTGTGACTCCTGCGGAACCATCTCGATTGCCGCAGTGGGGCATACCGTGATACACTCGCCGCATCCTGTACAATCTAACGGTGATACGCTGATCGTGAATTTGTACTCTCCTGCCTTTGGCTTTGTATCAGCAAGCTTGATCTGGCTCGGCGCTGCCTTCACCTCATCCTCACTTAACATAAACGGACGAATGGTTGCGTGAGAACATACAAATGCACACTGGTTACACTGAATACATTTTCCTGCATCCCATGTAGGAACTGTAACGGCTGTACCGCGCTTCTCATATGCAGATGCACCATGCTCAAACTGTCCGTCTGCATTCTCAACAAATGCAGATACCGGTAAGGAATCTCCATCCATTAAGGAAATCGGATTCATCAGCTCTTTTACCATCTTAACTGTCTTCGGACGACCTGTCAGCTCTGCCGGAGCCGGATCTGCTGCAGGGTTTGCCCAAGAAGCCGGGATCTCAACCTTATGTACGGCGTCCACACCGGCGTCGATCGCCTTGTAGTTCATCTCTACAACAGCATCACCCTTCTTGCCGTAAGACTTCTTGGCAGCCTGCTTCATGAAGTCTACTGCCTCATCGATCGGCATAACGTTTGCCAGCTTGAAGAATGCCGACTGTAAGATTGTATTGGTACGCTTGCCCATGCCGATCTCGATTGCCTTATCAATCGCATTGATCGTATATAACTGGATATTGTTATTTGCGATATACTTCTTTGTCTCAGCGTTTAAGTGCTGATCCAGCTCCTCATCCGTCCACTGACAGTTGAGCATGAATACACCGCCCGGCTTAACATCCTGCACCATCTTAAAGCCTTTTGTGACATAAGACGGATTGTGGCATGCCACAAAATCAGCCTGATTGATGTAATACGGACTTCTGATCGGCTTATCACCAAATCTTAAGTGAGAAATGGTAACACCGCCGGTTTTTTTGGAGTCATACTGGAAGTATGCCTGAATGTATTTGTCTGTGTGATCACCGATGATCTTCGTAGAGTTCTTATTTGCACCTACGGTACCATCTCCGCCGAATCCCCAGAACTTACACTCTACCGTACCTGCTGCGGATGTGATCGGAGCCGGCTTTACCTCCGGTAAGCTTAAGTGTGTAACGTCATCTACGATACCAATCGTGAATCGTTTCTTCGGAGCATCATTCTCAAGCTCTTTGTAAACAGCGAATAAGGATGAAGGCGGCGTATCCTTGGAGCCTAATCCGTAACGTCCTGCAGTCAGAACGATCGAATCAAGACCTGCCTCGCGCAGTGTCGTCGCAACATCTAAGTATAAAGGATCGCCAAGCGCTCCCGGCTCTTTTGTTCTGTCAAGCACAGCAACCTTCTTTACCGTCTTAGGAAGAACCTTTAAGAAGGACTCCGCTACCCACGGACGATACAGACGAACCTTTACAAGACCAACCTTCTCGCCCTTCGACATCAGGTAGTCGATCACTTCCTCCGCTACGTCATTGACAGAGCCCATCGCTACGATCACGCGCTCTGCATCCTCTGCTCCGTAATAATTGAACAGATCATAATTTGTGCCAAGCTTCTCATTCACCTTCGCCATGTATTTCTCTACGATAGCCGGAAGCTCATTGTATGCAGTGTTGCATGCCTCGCGGTGCTGGAAGAAAATGTCTCCGTTCTCGTGAGAACCGCGCATTGCCGGATGCTCCGGATTTAATGCGTGCGCACGGAATGCATGCACTGCCTCCATATTGCACATTTCCTTCAAATCTGCATAATCCCACTTCTCAATCTTCTGAATCTCATGAGAGGTACGGAAACCGTCGAAGAAGTTGATAAACGGAACCTTACCCTCAAGCGTTGCAAGATGTGCAACAGGGCTTAAGTCCATAACCTCCTGCGGGTTTGTCTCGCACAGCATAGCAAAGCCTGTCTGGCGGCAGGCATATACGTCGCTGTGATCACCAAAAATATTTAAAGACTGTGTTGCAACAGTACGTGCAGATACATCGAATACACACGGAAGCATCTCACCTGCAATCTTATACATGTTCGGGATCATCAGTAAGAGACCCTGAGATGCGGTAAATGTAGTCGTCAAAGCTCCTGCTGCAAGAGAACCGTGAACTGCTCCCGCTGCTCCTGCCTCTGACTCCATCTCTACAACCTTTACCTGATTTCCAAAGATGTTCTCCTGTCCTGCTGCGGACCACTGATCTACAGAGTCTGCCATCGGGCTGGAAGGTGTAATTGGGTAAATAGCTGCAACATCTGTGAACGCGTACGCTACATGAGCCGCCGCTGTATTACCGTCCATTGACTGTTTTGCTCTGGACATTCTTATTCCTCCTTAATCATGCTTAAAATAGAGCGTCATATTACGACTTAATTCTGATTTTAGCATTTAATTTGTCGATTGTAAAGGTTTCCGCCTGTACGAAAACGCGTGCAATCTGAAAATTTCCGTCTCCTTTGCCGATTGGGTTGCAATTCTTTCTTTTTTTTAGTATGATACGAATTAGTGTCTTGAGCAAAACTGCCGCGGCACAGTCTTTGAAATCATTCGTCATCAAACAGTTAGGAGAATAGCAAATGATCAGTGCAAGCAATGTAACGTTACGAATCGGAAAAAAAGCATTATTTGAGGATGTCAATATCAAATTTACCGAGGGCTGCTGCTACGGTCTGATCGGCGCCAACGGCGCCGGCAAATCAACCTTTCTTAAAATTTTATCCGGGCAGCTTGAGCCTACCGCCGGAGAGGTGATCATCACACCGGGGCAGCGCCTTTCTTTCCTGCAGCAGGATCACTTCAAATACGACGGTTTTACCGTTTTAGATACCGTTATTATGGGAAATAAGCGGCTTTATGATATTATGAAGGAAAAAGACGCTATCTATATGAAAGAGGACTTCACGGACGAGGACGGCATCCGCGCCAGCGAACTCGAGGCGGAGTTTGCCGACATGGACGGCTGGAATGCGGAAGCGGACGCCGCTACCCTTCTAAACGGTCTTGGCATCCCGTCTGAGGAGCACTATAACATGATGGGCGATATGCCGGGCGCGCTGAAGGTAAAGGTACTTCTTGCACAGGCGCTTTTCGGCAATCCCGACATCCTGCTTTTAGACGAGCCGACAAACCATCTGGACCTCGACGCCATCAGCTGGCTGGAGGAGTTTTTGATCAATTTTGAAAATACCGTTATTGTCGTGTCTCACGACCGCTACTTCCTGAATAAGGTCTGCACAAACATCGCGGACATCGACTACGGCAAGATCCAGCTCTACGCCGGCAACTACGATTTCTGGTACGAATCCAGCCAGCTTCTCGTAAAGCAAATGAAGGAAGCAAACAAAAAAAAGGAGGAAAAGATCAAGGAGCTTCAGGAGTTTATCTCCCGCTTCTCGGCAAATGCCTCCAAATCCAAGCAGGCGACCTCCAGAAAGCGTGCCTTAGAGAAGATCCAGCTTGACGAGATCCGTCCGTCGAGCCGTAAATATCCGTACATCGACTTTCGTCCGAACCGCGAGATCGGAAACGAGGTGCTCACGGTGGAGGGACTTACCAAGACGATCGACGGCGTAAAGGTGCTTGACAATGTATCGTTTATTGTCGGTCACGACGACAAAATCGCATTTGTCGGAGGCAATGAGCTGGCAAAGACTACATTATTTAAGATTCTTGCCGGAGAGCTTGAACCGGATGCCGGCAGCTACAAATGGGGGGTTACGACCAGCCAGTCCTACTTCCCGAAGGATAACACAGAGATTTTTGATACAGACCTTCTGATCGTCGACTGGCTGACCCAGTTTTCCGAGATCAAGGATGCGACCTATGTGCGCGGTTTCCTTGGCCGTATGCTCTTTGCCGGGGAGGACGGAACGAAAAAAATGCGCGTGCTTTCCGGTGGTGAAAAGGTGCGCGTGCTGCTCTCCCGCATGATGATCATGGGAAGCAACGTTTTGATCTTAGACGAGCCGACCGACCATCTGGATATGGAATCCATCACCGCGCTCAACAACGGACTGATCAAGTTCCCGGGCGTTGTTTTATTCGCGTCCCGCGATCATCAGGTTGTTCAGACTACCGCGAACCGTATCATCGAATTCCTGCCGGACGGCACATTTATTGATAAGGTTTCCAGTTATGACGAATATCTGGAAAATGACGAGATGGCGAGAAAACGCCAGGTTTACTCGATGTCTGCGGAAGAAGAAGGAGATAACTAACAAAAAAGAGGGCATACACCCTCTTTTTTGTTGCTTATCAGCACCTTTGTCTCTCTTTTAGAAGATCCTGCGCACTGCGATGACCTCACGGTAAGTGACCGGAGACGTCAAGGTGATTCCCGTCCGCTCATTACTTGCATGAAGCAATGTATTATTACCCGCGTAAATTCCGATGTGTCCGCTGTAGCAGACAAGATCGCCCGGCTGTATCTCCGAGAGACTGACGCCGTAGCCGGCGCTCCTTTGCGCCGTTGAGTTGCGCGGCAGCTTCACGCCGAACGCCGCATATACGCTCTGCACAAATCCTGAACAGTCTGTGCCGTTCGTAAGGCTTGTACCGCCAAACACATATGGATTGCCTAAAAACTGCATTCCGTAATTAACAACTGCCTGTCCGTTAGAAACACTGCCCGCGGGAGCTGTATTTCCTCCCGTTCCTGCGTTATTTGACGCCGCAGAACCGGAGGACGGACGGGATGCTTTGGACTGTTCCTTCTTTGCCGCAGCCTGCTCCTTCTTCCGCTTTGCCGCTTCCTCTGCCTCACGCGCCCGTCTCGCTTCCTCTGCAGCCCTTGCTGCCGCCTGACGCTCGGCTTCCTCTCTGGCGAGACGTGCTTCCTCCTCTGCCTTTGATTCGGCATGAATATATTCCGTCGAAAGCGTCACATAATCCGTAGACACATAGCCGTCGCCCTCAACAGTCGATACCTTTACCCAGCCTTCTGTCGATTCATCCAATACAACCAGATCATCCCCCTCCGGCAGCATCGTAAGGATCCGTGCTTCCGTCGTAGGCTCATTTCTGACAAACAATGTCGTTGTCGTCACCGTCGCATAACGTGTGCTCACCGCACGCGCCAAATTCTCATCGCCAACTACCACATACTCTGCTTTGACATATCCCTCAACGCTTCCCGATACGATTTTATACCAGCCGTCCTCTGTCGTCTCAAGCACCGTTGCCGCAGATCGATCGTAAAGCTTTCCGAGCACCTTGCTTTCCGTATTCGGAAGCGCGCGGACATTGACATAATGATTCACCTGCGCAATCGCGATATCTGCATATTCTGACGCCACGACCGGAACCTCATGCTCCTCTGCCGTCGCTGTTTCTGCCTCTGTCTGCGCTTCCTCCACAGCTTCTGTGTCTCCAGCGCCCTCAGCTGTCACTTCTTCGCCCTCCAACGCGCGCACCGCTTTATTTCTCTGCTCCGCCTCCGCAGCAGCATTCTGCGTATTCAGTTCTTCTGAAAACATATGGATTGCACCTGCCACCGGTCCGGCTGCACCCTTTCGCTCCGCGGCATTTATGTAATACCCTGTTGCTCCAAAGGCTATACTGCCCGCAAGCAGTATCGAAAGCAGCCTCATTCTCTGTTTCATTCTCTCGTTCCTCCAAACATCTTTTTTACTCTCGAACTTGTTACTGATTTATTACAAGTTTGTTTCATTTGTGTGATGTTTGAATTTTAACAGAGAAACTGACACAAATCTACAAGCAGATTCTTCCAATTAGAAATGCATGTCCTCACAAACAACGGACATCACGCTTCGCGAGCCGCTCTTATGTCAAGAAAAAACGGTGTACAGGGAATTTCCCCATACACCGCTGCTGGCACATAAACTCAATTCTGGTCGTTATACTTAACGTCACGCACGTCATAGCCACGGCGCTCCAGCGCACGTACTACGCGTTCAAAATCCGGCGCCTCCACACGCAGGAATATCTCGACAAGATCCAATACCTCTGTCGGTATGACCATCATATTACAGATGTCCCCGCCCTCTTTTGAGATCAACTCACAGATTTTACCAAGCACTCCCTTAATATCATAGGTATAAATCGCCATCGAATTATGCTTATTTCCAAATATTTTCTGATACTCCTTAAATACCGCCTGCTGTGTAACGATACCAAGAAGCACATTTTTTTCATTCGTGATGGGAATAAAACGAACCTTAGAGGTGATAAACTGCGCCGCAGCCTCCTCGATTCTTGTATTTTCACCAATCGTGTCAATCTTTGTTTTCATAAATTCCTCGACACGCTTGGCGACAAACTCCTCCTTTGTACCCTTAAAATTCTTAAAGTACTCCTCAAACATATACTGCTTTGACAGTACTCCCACAAACTCTCTGCCGTTTACGACCGGAAGGGACAGAAGTCTCTGCTCATCAATGATCTGCATTGCCTCCTCCACCGTGTTGTCCACGCTGATACACGCAATCCTGCTAAACGGCATCATAATTGCTTTTACTCTCATACTTGGTACCTCCTATATATTTTCAATCTGCCAGTCAATAGGTTCCACTCCATGCTCTGTAAAAAACTCATTCGCCTTGCTAAAATGCCTGCATCCAAAAAATCCACGGTATGCGGAAAGAGGACTCGGATGCGGCGCCTTTAAAATCAGGTGCTTCGGATTTGTCAGCATCGGTATCTTCATCTGTGCCGGTCTGCCCCATAAGAAATAGACAATCGGCCGGTCCTGCGCGTTGACCGCTTCAATGACAGCGTCTGTAAACTGCTCCCAGCCCTTTCCCTGATGTGAATTTGCCTGATGGGCACGCACCGTCAGTACCGTGTTTAAAAGCAGCACACCCTGATCTGCCCATTTTTTCAGATAACCGTTATTCGGAATATAACAGCCCACATCCTCCGAAAGCTCTTTATAAATGTTCTGCAAAGACGGCGGTATCTCCGTTTGCTCCGGCAGCACCGAAAAGGATAAGCCATGCGCCTGATTGACATTATGATAAGGGTCCTGCCCTAACAAAAGCACCTTCACCTTGCTAAGCGGTGTAAAATGAAATGCGTTAAAAATATCATCTGCGGGCGGATAGATCACCGCCTTGCTGTACTCCTCCCGCACGAACTGGTACAGTTGCCTGTAATAGGGCTTCTTAAACTCCGCTTCCATCGCCGGCAGCCAGTCATTTGTGATCATCGACATCGCGCATCTCCTCCTTGTATCTTCATAGGCTTCGCACAGGCACACCCCGCCCTGCCAGATATTCCTTTAAATCTCCGATTTCCAGCTCCTTATAATGAAACAATGACGCCGCCAACGCCGCGTCTGCACCGCCCTCTGTCAGCACATCATAAAAATGCTCCTTTTCTCCCGCACCGCCCGATGCAATTACGGGAATCTCAACGCTCTTTGCAATCTGCCTCGTGAGGGAAACTTCATATCCGCATTTTGTTCCATCGCAGTCCATGCTTGTCAGCAGTATCTCCCCTGCGCCCAGCTGCTCTGCTTTTTTTGCCCAGGCTGCCGCATCCAGTCCGGTATCGATCCTCCCGCCGTTTTTATAGACGTTCCATCCGCTGCCGTCCGCACGCCTTCTTGCATCAATCGCCACAACAACACACTGACTTCCAAATTGATCTGCCGCTTCCGAGATCAGAGCAGGACGGTCGATTGCCGCCGAATTTACAGAAATCTTATCCGCACCTGCACGCAGCAGCTCCTTAAAGTCGTAAACCGTCCGAATACCGCCGCCGACAGTAAACGGGATAAACACACGCTCCGCGACACGACGTACCATATCTGCCACCGTTTTGCGCGCATCCGCGGTTGCCGTAATATCAAGAAAAACCAGTTCGTCCGCGCCCGCCCTGTCATAGGCAGCCGCTGTCTCTACCGGATCTCCGGCATCCCTTAACGCGACAAAATTAATTCCCTTTACGACACGTCCATCCTTTACATCCAGACAAGGAATGATCCTCTTTGTAAGCATACGAATGTCTCCCCGTTTTCATACATCAATCAGCTATGCCGGCGCCGCTCCTTCTATCCTTGCAAAATTTTTTAACAGCTGAAGTCCCACGGCTCCGCTTTTTTCCGGATGAAACTGACAGGCAAAGATCTGATCCTTTTCTATGGACGCATGAATCTGCACGCCATATTCTGCGACTGCCTTTACGATCTTAGCCTCTTTTGCCTGTAAATAGTAGGAATGCACAAAGTAGACATACGGCGGCTGTCCATGTGTACAGACGCCTTCCGAAAAAAGCCTTCCATTTCCACGCAGCGTCAGCGAATTCCAGCCGACATGCGGTACTTTTTTCCCATCCGTCTTTGGGATCCGGAGAATCCTCCCCTCCAAAATTCCAAGGCCCTCAACGCCGCCGCTCTCCTCACTGCCCTCAAACAAAAGCTGCAGCCCCAGACATATCCCAAGCATTGGCTTTCCACTTTCTGCAAACTCCCTGAGTATCCGGTCAAGCTCATATCTCTTTAGCTGCTGCATCGCCGTGCCGTAAGCGCCGACTCCCGGCACAACGATCCGGTCTGCCCGACTAAGCTCCCGGTAGCGCCGTGTGATCATACACGGCTCCCCCAGTGCCTGAAACGCTTTCTCCACGCTGTGCAGATTTCCTGCGTCATAGTCCAGAATCGCGATCATATCTTTTTCTCCACTTAATTTGCCGCATATCCGGTCTGCGCCAATATTTGCTGAAGCTGAACAGAATATTCGCTTCTCTCCTCGATTGCATACAGAGAAAGCGCCTGTTCCTCCGTCATTCCAAAAGTGCCTAACGCTGCCAGCGTCTGTTCCTTTAGCTTCGCGAGTTCTCCCGAACAGCCGTAAAGCTCTGCTTCCGGAAGATATTTCTGACATCTGCCCGCAGCCCTTACGAGAGAATCAAGCGCCATGTCAAAGACTCCCGCCTCCATAAAGGTCTCATACGCCTCATATTCACCGGATACATTTGCAAGCAGACGATATTTCTCATAGGTATCAATATCCTGTTCCTTCATCTCCATACCGGCAACCATGCGGTATGCCTGCTCATAATTGCCAAGCGCAAACTGCTTTTTCGCATTTGCCATGCCGGAGGAATATCCAAACAAATTTGTGCCGAGAAGCACAAGAAGCAGGAACGAGCCCACCATGACAAAGCATAGGATTACAGGCTTTTTCGGCAGTGGCGGTGTAAGATCCGGCTCCTTTGGCTTCTTCATCTTCGCCTGCCTTGCCTTTTTTGCCCGCTTTTCTGCCTGCGCTGCCTTTGCCTGTGCCCGTCTTTGTGCCTGCGCCGCCTTTTTCTTCGCTTTCTTTTCTTCCTTCTCTTTCTTCTTTCTCTCTGCCGCATCCTCCTGTGTCTCTACAGGCTCCTGCGCCCCGCTCTCTAATTCTGTGCTGCCGCCCTCCAGCTCCTGCAGCAATCTGAGATTCTCATCGGACACATCATCTGTTCCGAAAATGCCAAGCGGATCTGCCTCTGCGGCAGGCGCGCTCACCGGCTCCTGTACGGCTTCTTCCAACTCATCCTCTCCAAAAAGCGTTCTGGAAACCTTCTTTAAAAAACCGGAAGACTCCTTTCGCTCTCTTGTTTGCTCTGTCTCCTGCGACAGCCCAAATCCCGCATTCGTATCCTGCACCGCTTCCTCCTGTACCTCCGGCTCGCTCCCGCCGAATAAATCCGAAAAAGAAGCCTCTGGCTCGCTCTCATCTGCAGACTCCTGCGCCTTTGGCTCGCTCTCATGAAACATATCTCCCAACTCCGAGAAGTCTCCCTCCGCATGCAGCAGCGCCATCAGATCGGAATCATCCTCCACAGGCTTTTCTTCCTCCTGCACCTTTGGTTCACTCTCGCTGAATAAATCCGAAAAAGAAGCCTCTGGCTCGCTCTCATCTGCAGGCTCCTGCGCCTCCGATCCAAAAATATCCTCCTGCATAGGCTCTGCATTTGTTTCCGTCTCCGACAGCAATGCCGCAGGCTCCTCAGAAAGCGTGTCTACAAAAATATCGTCCTTTCCCTCATCATCAAACTGCTGCATAAACGCATCCGCATCCAGTCCTGATAAGAAATCGTCCGTCTCCCCTTCCTGCTTCTCTCCCTTCATAGAATTTAATAACTTGTCCAAATAATCTTCTGTATTGCTCATAGCTACCTCCGGTGTTTAAATTCAATCGGGGATGTGATATTACATCACATCCCCTCTTTACTTCTCTCAATCCATGCTTCTATCAATCAAGTCATCAATCGCAGCCACAAGACTTCCGATCTCCGGCTTGGTCAGCTGCGCATCTGCACCCAGCAGTTCTCCCTTTAACCGCATCTCCTGATTAACAAGCGATGAAAAAATAATGAGCGGGATACGTTTCATCGTATCGTCTGTCTTTACAAGTTTTGTCAGTCTGTGACCGTCCATCAACGGCATCTCAATATCCGTAATGATACAGTGCACTCTCTCCCTGACATTTCCCTCCTGCCTATACTCGGTCAGCTTATCCCAAGCCTCCTGTCCGTTCATAGTTACGATCAGATTTGTATAACCTGCCTTCCGCAGACAATCTGTGATCAGTCTGCTCAAAAGCGGGGAATCCTCTGCGATCAGGATCGGTGATTCGCACCGCTCACGCTCCGTCATATTATCAATATCCGATACCTTTAATCCTGTTTCCGGACTGATGTCTGATACGATTTTTTCAAAATCAAGAATGATGATAAGCTCCTTGCCCATCTTAATGACTCCGGTCGAAGCGCTGTTATCCTCCGTATTGATCGTGGCATCCGGCTTTATGATAGATTCCCATGATACCCGGTGGATCCCAATGACCTGATCTACATGGAACGCAATATTTAATTTATTAAAATTCGTGATAATAAAAAGCCCTTTCTCCTCATCCGAATCCGATATTCCAAGACAGTTCTTTAAATTTACCACCGAAATCATCGTATCACGCGGCATAAAAATACCCTCGATGCTCGGATGCGAATTAGGCACCGGCGTCACCGGCTGGTAGGTTAAAATTTCTTTGATCTTTGCAACATTGATTCCGTAATGATTTCTGCCCAAAGTAAACTCCAGAACCTCAAGCTCATTTGTTCCTGATTCCAAAAGAATATTTGTATCCATTCTGTTTTCTCCTCCTGCCTGCTGTTATAACACAAATTCATAACCTCTACGGATATTATAGCACAATAGTACTAAAAATGCATTGCTTTTTGCTAATTTCCCAAAACAATCTGATAATTCTGGTCTGTTGTCACAATAAGCTCTGCATTTTCCACAGCCGTCACCTCCGCAGGAATCTGGAAGAAAAGCACCGCCTTCTTTGTCTCTCCCGCATTGATCGTTCCCGCCAGCGATGAAAAATCATCTGTCAGAACCGTCTGCTGGGCGGTTGCCGTAATATCCTGTCCCAGCCGTACCGTAAAAGCGTCGGCGCCGGGCAGGGAATTTAACTCCACAGGCTCACTTCCTGTATTCCTAACATCAACCTGAAGGAGCAGATACTGCTTGCCGGCATCCGGATACAGCGCGTAATAATCAGCCTCCATATAGCTGTCCGCAAGACTTGCCCCCACATAAGAAACCTCAATACCCGGAACTGCAAGCACCTCGTTCCACGATGCAGGAACATACGTCTCCTCCTGCGTCTGCGTGTCCTCCGTCACCGGGGGCTCTGCCGTCTCCGAAGAAACCTCTGCCCCTGCACTCTGTTCCGGCAGAGTCTCCTCCGCTGCCGTCATACTGTCCTCTGCCGCTTCCGTCTCCTCAGGAAAGACCATCGTCAGCCCCTCCTTCTGGTACGCATTGTACTTCGCTACAACATGCGCAGAATAATCTACGATCAGCGCTTCTTCTTTCTCGGTAAGCTCATATGGCTTCTCTCCGCATCCGCTCATTAATGCAGCCGCAAACAGGGCTGCCGCCATCATCTGTATCCTTGTTCTTCTCATAAGTCCCCTCACAAAATATTATTCCTGTGTCTATGTTAGCATTTTCACCGGCATATGGCAATAACAAAATCATATCGGCCGCATTTTATTCCTGTGCACCAGCATCAAGCTCAAACCAAAATTCCACGCCATGCGCATGATTTTGCACGCCGCACTCTCTGTGATGCGTCTCCATGATCGCCCTGACAATGGAAAGGCCGATACCGCTGCCGCCATACTCTCTGGTGTGCGCCTTGTCTACCTTATAAAATTTATTCCATATCTTATTCAGATCCTCCTCAGGAATCGGGTCTCCGGTGTTATACACGCTCACCCTCACAATCCCCCCCTCTCTCCTTTGGCGCACGGCGATCTGCTTTTCACCCTTGGCATGGTTTATGGCATTGCTTAAGTAATTTGTAATGACCTCCTCAACCATAAACTCATCCGCCCATACATAAACCGGCTCCTGCGGATATTCCGTGATCGTAATGCCGTTTTGTTCCAAAAGAATCCCTGACGCCTGAAGCACCCCGACAACCAGCTCCGTCAGATCAAAGCGTTCCATCGTCACAGTCTCACCCCCTGACTCCAGCTGATTTAAGGTGAGAAGCTTCTTTACCATAAGGTTCATCTTCTCCGCCTCATCCATAATGACCTCACAGTAAAAATCCCGGCTTTCCGCATCCTCGTTGATGCACTCCCGCAGTCCCTCCGCATAGCCCCTGATCAGCGCAAGCGGCGTTTTTAACTCATGCGACACATTTGAGAGAAACTCCCGGCGCAGCTTCTCCTCCTTCGTCTTCTTCTCAATATCACTTAGGAGACGGTTATTCGCATTTTTCAGTTCACAGATCGTATGCTCCAGCTGATGCGACAGCACGTTCATATGCTCCCCCAGCTCATCGATCTCATTTTTCTCATCTCCCGCCGCTTCGTATTTGGCTTCAAAATCCAACGACGTCATGCGCTTTGACAGTTCCGTCAGCTTTAAGACAGGATCTGTGATCCTTCTGCTGACAAACACCGCCACAAAAATACTGACTGCGGTCGCAAGGATTCCGATATAGAGCAGAAAACGGCTGGAGAGCTTTACGCTTTCCCGAATACTGTCAAGCGCGGAGCGCATAAGGATCAGATTCCCGTTAGAGAGTGTTCCGTACAAAACAAGATATTCGGAATTTAAACGCATATCCGTTCTCCGTTCGATCAGATACGCCTCTCGCTCAACCAATGTCACAACCTTTTCATTTTTCCCGCCAAAAATAATATCCATAAACTCCAGCAGCATCTGCTGCGGATCATTGACGGACGAGCGCACGACAGTGCGGTTGGAGCTGATAATGAGCACGGTGATATTTCCATTTGCACAAAGATTGTCAAAGGTAACGTCAAATGCCGCGCTCTCCAGCGCTCCGTCAGCGCTTGCATCGTCGATAACGCCAAAGCCGTCCTCTAAGACGCGCTGCTGGTTTTTCATATAATACGGCTCTAAAAATACGGTATTTAACAGCAGGCAAAGCAGGATGGTTCCTGCCACCATACCGGAAATGATCACTGCGATTTCTCTTGTCAGAGAGCCCTTTTTTGTCTTTTTTAATATTTTTTTTATATTTATATGACTAAATTGCATTCTATGCCTAATTTCCATGCTTGTCAATAGCGCCCCGTTTGGGTGGCTGCACATTCAAATTTATATCCCATTCCCCACACCGTCTTGATATACGCACCCTTCTCGCCTATTTTTGCACGCAGCTTCTTTACATGCGTATCGATCGTGCGGGCATCCCCGAAATAATCATAGTTCCAGACGTGATTTAAAATCTTCTCTCTGGAGAGGGCAATCCCCTCGTTTTCCAAAAAATAAGTCAGCAGCTCAAATTCCTTATAGCTTAACTCAATCTCCTTCCCATCCACCGTGACAAGATGCGCCGTTTTGTCGATCACGATGCCTCCCTTCGCCAAAACCTCTCCCTCCTGCTGCAGCTTCCCGCTCCTGCGCAGAAGCGCTCCGACGCGCGCCATCAGGATTTTGGGAGAAAACGGCTTGGAAATATATTCGTCTGCGCCAAGCTCAAATCCATTCAGCTCGTCACTCTCCTCGCCCTTCGCCGTCAGCATAATGATCGGCACCTTGGAATTTTCGCGAATCTCCTGACAGACCTCAAAGCCGCCTCTCCCCGGCATCATAACGTCCAGAATCAGCAGCGCAATATTTTTTTCACTGTAAAAAATGTCAAGCGCCTCATCGCCGTCACAAGCCTCCAGCACCTCATAACCCTCGCGAACCAGAAAATCCCGCACCAGCTTACGCATTCTTTGCTCGTCATCCACCACCAGAATCTTTAGCTTATCCATTCCGCCTGTTCCTTCCTCACCGCTTTTTTATTATTTTAGCAGCTATTTATGAAAAATCTGTGACAGGCTACTCTGCCTGTATGCCAAGCTGCGCTTCCTTTTCCCTGATCGCATTCTCCCGCTCCTGCAGCTCCTCCTCCCAGCCCGCATAGTGATTCAATAATTTTTCCTCATAATTTAGGATCGTCGGATGACCTGCCGTTGCCGAAATGGCAAACATCGCCGCCACACAGAGGAGCAGCGCAAACGCAATTCCGGCGGTGATCCGGTAACGGTTTTTGTAATCAACATTGACATACCGCTCCCTGACCTTTTGCTTCTTTCCCGAAGCCTCAAGTCTTTTTCGTATCTGCATTTCCAACGCAGAATGCCGCACCTGTATCGGAAGAATATCCTCCTTTGCGATCGCCGGGGACATACGCAGATATTCCTGCAGCTCCTTAAGATAGGAAATACCGAGCGCCGTCTCAAACAAGCGCTCCCGCACCAGCTTATTATAAATCTCAAGCACCTTCTTGGGATTGTTCATATCCAGCTTTTCCCTGATAAAACACACGCCGTCTTCTTCCTTTTGCGCCTGTCCCGCTTCCTCTATGCTCGCAAAGGCGAAGCCGCCCACCAGTCTCTTTTCTCTTTCCTCTGACATCGTTTTTTCCTCTTTCTCTTTCGCCCAAATCTTTGATATTTCTCATTATAAAAAAGACCTCGCCAAAAAGCAATGGCTGCTCCAAACGTTTCTTAAATGACACCGCCGCACTCTATTGGACACAATCTTTTCTTTCCGCTTAACAGGCAGAAAGCACCGGAGACATCTCCGGTGCTTTCTCTCCCAAGTGGACCTGAGGGGAATCGAACCCCTGTCCAAAAGCCGAGCCACTGTACTTCTACGAGCGTAGCTTATGGTTTCTGCCGCCTTACGGCGGCGCATTCCCTCTGCCGGACTTGCATAAGCACAATTCCGGGTTCAGTAGCTTCATCATACGCCTGCGGGCTCAAAGCTTTGCCCGTATCGTTTCCTGCATCGTCGAAGCCTGATTGCTAAAGTGCAGGTGCTCTAGGTCAGACTGCTGCCATACAGGCAGCTAGTTACAGCTTAGGCTGCAACCGCTAAATTGTCTTCAGCGTTTAATTTTAATGTTGGAATTTCACGCATCCCGTGCGGCTCGCTTCTCCAGCTTTACGACCCCTGTCGAAACCTTTACAAGCCCATAAATTTATCTGTCAGCCCTCATTCTAAAAGGCTACAGATTTCTCACCTTAAATTCGCGCTCCGCTTCGCGGCGCATATCCTTCTTGGCAATATCCTGCCGCTTATCGTAAAGCTTCTTGCCCTTTGCCAGTGCAATCTGCACCTTTACGAGACTCCCCCGCAGATAGACCTCCACCGGAACAAGCGTATAGCCCTGCTCCGTGAGCTTGCCTGTCAGCTTGCGGATCTCTGACTTATGCATCAGAAGCTTCTTGGGACGAAGCGGATCCCTGTTAAAAATATTTCCCTTTTCATAAGGACTGATATGCATCCCGTAGACGATGACCTCGCCGTTTTCAATCCGGACAAACGCCTCCTTGATACTGCATTTGCCCATCCGCATGGACTTAACCTCCGTTCCATGCAGTGCGATGCCCGCCTCGTAACGCTCCTCCAAGAAATAGTCGTGGTGGGCTTTTTTGTTATTTGCTATTAATTTTTTCTCTGTCTTTCCCGCCATGACCTCTCCTCTCATGCTGTTACAGTATAACGCAGAATTGCCGATCCTGCAAGGAATTTTTACTGACCCGATACGACACGAAAATCAATCGTGCGCATCCATCTGTCCGTGCCGGAAACGACAACCTCAATTCGCTGCCCCAGCTTATAGCGTCTGCCCGTCGCTTCTCCGATCAGCTCATAGGTGCTCTCATTGTAATGGAAGTAATCGTCGGTCAGGGTCGTCACATGCACAAGACCCTCCACCGTGTTCGGCAGCTCCACATAAAAGCCCCACTCTGTCACACCGGAGATCACACCCAGATAGGTCTCTCCGATATGCCGCTCCATATATTCCACCTTTTTTAGCTTTTCCGTCTCACGCTCCGCCTCATCGGCACGACGTTCCATCTCACTCGAATGCTTCGCGACCTCGGGCAGGATTTTTTCATAATGGGCGATCCTTTTCCCATTCATTCTTCCGCGCAGATTATCCTTGATGATCCGGTGGATCTGTAAATCCGGATAACGCCGGATCGGGGAAGTAAAATGGCAGTAATACGGTGTGGCAAGACCGAAATGCCCCGTGCCGATCGTCGTATATTTTGCCTGCTTCATCGAGCGTAGCGTCAATCTGCTGATCAAAGACTCCTCGGGTGTTCCCTCGATTTTTTCCAAAAGCTTTTGCAGCTCCTTTGGATGGATCTCGTCCTGTCCGATTTTTATGGTGTACCCGAAATTATTGATAAATGTACCAAGCTTTCTGATCTTCTCCGTATCGGGATGATCATGCGTGCGATAGACAAACGGCAGCTCCTGCCAGAAATAATCCTGCGCCACCGTCTCATTGGCGATCAGCATAAAATCCTCGATGATCTTTGTCGCTGTATTTCTCTCATAAGGCTTTAGATCAACCGGCTCTCCCTGCTCGTTTAAAAGAATCTTCGTCTCCGGAAAATCAAAATCGATCGAACCGCGTTTCATGCGCCGGTTTCTTAAAATTTCAGCAAGCTCCTTCATCCGCTCAAATAACGGCACAAACGATTCGTATTCCCTGCACTCTGCTTCGTCCCGATCCTCAAGGATTTTTTTTACGCTCGTGTAGCTCATACGCCTGTCAACCTGTATGACAGTCTCTGCGATCACATGATCCAGAACGTCTCCCTTCTGATCAATCGTCATAATACAGCTCAATGCCAGACGATCCTCTCCGGCATTCAATGAGCATATCCCATTGGAAAGCTTGTGCGGCAGCATCGGTATCACGCGGTCTACCAAATATACTGACGTTCCACGCCCTAGCGCCTCCACATCAAGCGCGCTGTGCTCCTGCACATAATTCGCCACATCGGCAATGTGCACACCAAGCTTATAGCATGCGCCCTCCTTCGTGAGCGTGATCGCATCGTCAAGATCCTTTGCGTCCTCCCCGTCGATCGTCACGGTCTGCCAGTCCCGCAGATCCATCCGTCCCGCCATATCGGCGTCGCTGACCTCGTTTGACACCCGTTCCGCCTGGTTTAAAACGCGCTCTGAAAATTCCACAGGCAGCTCATATGCTCTTACGATCGAGAGAATATCGGTACCCGGATCGTTACTATGACCCAAAATCTCAACGACCTTTCCCTCCGGCTTTTTATCCTTTCCTCCAAAATCCGTCAGCTCCACCACGACTTTATGTCCGGTGACAGCGCCCTTGGAACGCTCCTGCGGCACAAAAATGTCCTTCCCGAACTTCGGGTCGTCCGGCACGGCAAACCCAAACGTCTTGCTCTTTTCATAGGTGCAGACAATCTGAGCCGAGCCGCGGCTGATGATCTTTGTCACCGCTCCCTCACAGCGTCTGCCGGACGTCGCCTTGCTCTTTATCGCCACCTGCACCGTATCCTTATGAAATGCACCGTTGACCTGCGATTCCGGAATATAAATATCCTCCGCCAATCCCTCCACCGTCACAAAGCCAAATCCTCTCGGATGTGCAAGAAACTGCCCGACCAAAAATTTCCCGTCCGCCTTTTTATATTTTCCCTTTTCCGATACCTCAATCCTGCCGTCTGCAACAAGCGCCGCAAGCACCTCTGCAAGTTCGCCTCGCTGTGCCTTTGGCACATTTAAAACAGCCGCAATTTCTTTCGCCTTCATCGGTACATAAAGCTCATCACAGATAAACTGATAAATCGTCTCTTTTCTTTCTTCTAGTAGTTCCTTTTTCATCCTTACTTCCTCTCTCAATTCCTTTCCGACGCAGTGCGATCCTCCAGTGGTTTACTTTAGCAGGAAACAAAGTTTCCTAGTTATAATACATAGAATCTGGCTTGCCGGATTCTTCGCCTGCGGCGGGTCGCTCTGCGACACAATTCCCTTCCGACGCAGTGCGATCCCTCGGAGGGTTTACTTGATAGGAAACGAAGTTTCCTATCAAGTAAAAAGACTGCCGCTCACACGACAGTCTCATCTCTCCATTAAAAAATTCCAAGATTCAGCACAACGGACAACAGAATAAACAAAACAACCAGGATCATAGTGATCCTCTTTTTCATTCCCTCTGCGGAACGTCCCTTATTCTTGCTCCAATAAGTCTCCGAGGAGCCTGCAAGTGCGCCAAGCCCTGCGGACTTACCCTCCTGTGCTAAAATAATCACTGTCAATGCCACACTGATCAATATGAAAACAACGGTTAAAATCGTCTTTAAGATTTCCAAAATTATTCCCTCCTACGGTATCAACTCATAACTTTGACTATTATAGCACATACCGTCCCCGTTTTCAACCATTTTCCCGGAACTTTTCTGGCACACCGCCTACAAAAACTCTGCAATATCGCCAAGCTCCTCCTCGATCCGCAAAAGCTGGTTATATTTGCTCGTCCGCTCTCCGCGGCAAGGAGCCCCTGTCTTGATCTGCCCCGCATTGACAGCAACTGCCAGATCAGAAATAAATGCGTCCTCCGTCTCGCCCGAACGATGGGATATGACTGTGCGGTAACCTGCATGCTGCGCCATTGCGATCGCATCCATCGCCTCCGTCAGCGTACCGATCTGATTAACCTTGATCAATACCGCATTGCCCGCCTTCAGCTCAATGCCGCATTTGATGCGCTTTGGATTCGTCACAAACAGATCGTCTCCGACCAGCTGTACCTTATCTCCCAGCCGTCCGGTCAGCTTCTGCCAGCCCTCCCAGTCATCCTCAAACAATCCGTCCTCGATCGAGACAAGTGGAAACTGGCGCACAAGCTCCTCATACAGCGCGATCATCTCATCCGCGCTGCGCGTGATACTATCGGCACAGCGATCCTTTGCGGAAGCCTCTCCTACAGGCTCCCCGGATTCGTTCCTATCTGCCTTGCCGGCGGCTCTTGTCTCGCCCGGAAATACATAGACTCCAAGCTCCTCGTCATAAAGCTCGCTTGCAGCGGCGTCCATCGCATACACAACGTCCTCACCCACACGGTACCCCGCCTTCTCAACCGCTTTTCCAAGATAGGAAAAAACTGCGCCTGCGTCCGCAATATCGGGCGCAAAGCCTCCCTCGTCGCCAACTGCCGTACCAAGCCCATCCTCATGCAGGATCAGCTTTAAAAAATGATAGATTTCCGCGCCCATGCGAAGCGCGTCCCGATAAGTCTTTGCACCAACTGGCATGATCATAAATTCCTGAAAATCAAGCGGATTTTTTGCATGTGCGCCGCCGTTGATCACATTCATCATAGGTACCGGCAGCTTCTTTGCATTCGCGCCTCCCATATAGCGGTAAAGCGGCATATCAAGCGCCTTTGCCGCCGTCTTTGCACATGCAAGAGACACGCCTAAAATAGCGTTTGCCCCAAGACTTCCCTTATTGTCCGTCCCGTCCAGCTCGACCATTCTGCGGTCAATGAGCGCCTGCTCCAGCACATTCATCCCAAGCAGCGCCTCTCTGATCTTTGTATTGACATGATCGACCACCTTTTGTACGCCCATGCCGAAATACTCCTTATCGCCGTCGCGCAGCTCTATCGCCTCAAATCTGCCTGTGCTTGCTCCTGATGGAACAGACTCCCTTGCAGAGGTCTTTCTCCCCGTCGTCTCCGTCTCTGCCGTTACCTCAACCTCGACTGTCGGATTTCCTCTCGAATCCAAAATCTCCCGCGCGTGAACATCTGTGATCGTAATCTTTAATGACATAGTAACTCCCCTTTCCCAGCATACATACTTTTTTATCCAGTATGCCACGAAAAGGGGAGTTCTATACCAACACTGCGCGTTTCGTTATTCTATTGCAACACCTTTTGTTTTCAGGAAATCAACCCATATATAATACTTCGATCCGTACAGGTGCAGATTGTCAAATGTCAGCTCCTTGCGCAGATTTCCCGTATCATCACACACAACCTCATTGACATCAATATAAAATATCTTCACGTTATCCGCAAGCTGCGCGATCCGCTCATTGCGCACCTGAATGCCCGGATTGTTAAAGATTTTATCCTTATCGGACTTCTCCTTTGTCACACGCATAATTCCCTGCACATAAATGATCGCGTCAGGCTGAAGCTGCTGAAACTTTCTCACCGACTCCTCATATGCCTGCATAAAGGTATCGACTGTACCGCGTCCCATCTCATTGATCCCAATCTGGAAATAAATCTTTTTATACTGCCGTCTGGAAAGAGCCTCCTCCAGCGTCAGCTTCTCCCCGTCCACCTCGCAGAAACGCTGCGACCACATGTCATAGACATTCAGCCCGACCGTTGCAAAAAACGTCGCCTGATCCAGTCCGCCGTAATCATGCAGCCCGACTGTTCTGGAATCTCCGATAAATACGGCGTCATCAAAATAATCGTCTCCTACTGCGATAAATTCCTTTGTCTGCGGCGGCAGCGGCTCCGGCGGAGGCAAAACCTCTGTCGGCTGCTCCGGTGCCTCTGTCTCCGGCGCTGTCTCCTCCGTCGCCGGTGGAAGCTGTCCGAGATCCGGGTTCTCCAACGGCTGCTCCGCCAGCTCCTCTCCTTTTAACTCCCATGGATAAATCCCGTCGCGGATCCCGTCAAACACAAGCACAAAATACGGCGTTTTCCTCACATCCTCTGTATAATCCCGATAAATCGTATCTTTTCCCATATATCCGATTGCAGAAAGACCAATCCAAAACAGCGCCAAAAAGATTGTTACTCTGCACTTTAAAAATTTTTTCAAAATTTCCTCACCACGCCTTAAAAGTTAAAATATAAAAACGGATTGTTTGTTGAAATCGCCAGGTAATAAATACTGAGCGCAAAAATTACCGCAACGGCAGCGCTGCCGATCCATTTTCTGCCATACGCTTTGTAGAGCGCCGTCGGGATCGGCGTTGAAAAAAGAATGCCAAGTCCAAACAGCGGCCAGTAATCCGACATATACGTTACATAATCCGATGCATTGATCACACCCTCCGTCTGCGGCAGAAACGGAAACAGCCTTGTAAAATAAATGCCAAGCTGCGTGACGTCCGAGATTGCAAACGCCATCCATGTCAAGGGCACGACAAACAGCAGATATACATGACCGATCAGATAGCTCTTTTCCAGCCATTTCCCGATCAGCAATTTCTCTATTCCAAGAAGTACAAGCAGTGACGCTCCCCAGATCAGGAAATTGTAATCTGCTCCATGCCACAGGGCAGTCAAAATCCAAACGACGCCGAGATTAAAGAAAGTCCGTGCCTTTCCTTTCCGGTTACCTCCCAGCGGAATATAGACATACTCCCGAAACCAACGTCCCAGTGTAATATGCCACCTTCTCCAGAACTCCGACACTGATTTTGACATATAAGGCTGTCTGAAGTTGATCGGTATCTCAAAGCCAAGCATGCGCCCAAGCCCCCGCGCCATCAGAGAGTATCCCGCAAAATCAAAGTAAAGCTGGATCGAATACGCAAACGCTCCCATCCATGCAAGCTGCGTCGTAATACTGGAAAACCCGATCATCTGAATGGAATTCCACAAAATTCCGATACGGTCAGCAATGATGATCTTCGCGCCCAGACCTAAGATCAAAACCTTAAGTCCCTCCTCAAAATCAACGAGCGTCACCGTTCTTCTGCGCAGCGCGATCCGAACTTCTGAATAGTTGATGATCGGTCCTGCGATCAGCTGCGGGAACATCGTCAGATAGGTGCCAAGATTGACAAGCGACTTCTCTGCCGGCACCTTGCCCCGGTAAACATCGATCATATAGGCTGCGATCTGGAACGTGTAAAAGCTGATGCCGAGCGGAAGCTCATCCACCATTCCGCTGTATTTGTACAAAAACAGCACGCCAAAATCATAGCCCAGTGCAAGGATCAGCAAAAACCGCTGTCTTGCGCCCCTGCCCTCGATCGCATCGCGGTACATCAGACAGCCGAGTACATAGTTGATAAGAACGCATACTAACAGAAGGAGAACGAATTTTACCTCCCCAAACGCATAAAAAAGAATGCTTCCCGCAAACAATACATGATTTTTATAATTTCTTGGTGTAATATAATATAAAATTAAAAAAATCGGCAAAAACCGAAATAAAAATTCAAAGCTGCTAAATACCATCTTACGTCTCTTTTCTCATCCAAAGGTCTTCTATATGTTATATTCTACTTATTATAAATGAAGTACTCGCACATAATCAACAATATTATATCCTTTCGCAATTATTTAATAATTAGACCATAAACCCGTAAAAAAAGTTGCATAAATCTATAAAGTTTTTTTAAAAATTGCTTCAATTTCTCCGATAAAATACAGCGAACCGACAGCCACGGTTTTATGTGCTGCGCATGCGGCTCTCTCCATGCCCTCCGCAAGATTGGCGGCGCTGACCGCAGGAATCCCCCTCGTTCGGATAAACGCTGCAAGCGATTCTGCGTCAAGCGAGCGGGCCGTCTGTACCCTCACCGTGGTAAACTCCGCCGCAAGCGGCAGCAAAAGCTCTACCATACTCTCATAATCCTTATCCGCCATAACGCCCATCATAAAATGAAACCGCTCGCCCGGAAATAAATAGGCAAGACTTTCACTTAATGCCTGAACCCCACTGCTGTTGTGCGCCCCGTCCACCAGAAAAAACGGCTCGCTTCGCAGCAGCTCCATGCGTCCCTGCCATCGCGTCTTAAAAATTCCGTTTCTGATAAAAGCTTTGATCCGGCTGTTTTTATCTTCTCCCGTTCTCTGTGTCTCTATACGCTCCGAAAATTTTCCATTTTTTAAAAACTGCTCCGCCGCAACGGCAGCCGCAGCAGCATTTTCGTACTGATGAAGTCCGAGCATGCGCATCTGCAGCTTTCCATGATCACCATAAACAAAGCTCTGCACCCCATCCTGATAACACTGCTGCAAAAACTCCTCCGGCGCGATGACATGACACGCGCGCGCTCCCGCCCGCTCTGCCCAGGCAAGAAGCACCGCAAGCACCCCGGGCGTCTGACTTTCCAGCACAACAACTGTTCCTTTTTTGATAATTCCCGCCTTCTGTGCCGCAATCTCCTCCAAGGTATTTCCGAGGATCTCCATATGGTCATAGCCGATCTTTGTGATCACGGACACCTCCGGCACACCGACTGCATTGGTGGCGTCCAGACTTCCGCCCAGCCCCGTCTCTAAGATCACGACGTCACACTGCTGCTCCTTAAAATAAAGAAGCGCCATTGCAAGGCAGACGTCAAACATGGACGGTTCTTTTAAAAACTGCCGCGCAAGAAGCTCCTTTCCAAGCCTCTCCACTGCCTCCCGCGCAATCATCCTGCCATTCACGCAGATGCGCTCTCGAAAATCAATTAAATGCGGGGAAGTAAATACTCCGACACAAAGCCCTGCCTCCCGCAAAATTTCGCACAAAAAAGCAGAGACGGAGCCTTTGCCGTTCGTCCCTGCTATATGGATCAGCCGCATTCCCTTTTGCGGATCCCCCAGAGACTTTAACATCTCTGTCATCACCTCCACACCGGAATACCTGCCGAATCTTCTGATATTTTCAATCGTTTCTACTACCTGTTCGTATGTCATGCGTCTCTCTGCCATTCCTCTACACTGCAATGATCACTCCGCCGTCGTTCGCATACATACTGCTCACACCGGCAGTATTAATAATAATGATTTTTTTAAATTTTGCAAGTGCCTCCAGCTTCTCCCTGACAAACTCCGCACGTTCCGGACAATTACAGTGCGAAATGGCAAGGATCCGCGTTTCGGTATCCACCGTATCCGCTGCAAGCTGTACCAATTTATCAAGCGCCCGCTGCATTCCTCTCGCCTGTCCAAGCTGGCAGATCGCCCCATCCTGCGTAGAGCCCATGACCGGCTTGATATTGAGCGTATTGGCGATCAGCGCCTTTAAATTTGTCAGACGCCCGGACTTTCTGAGCGTCTCTAAGGTCTCCAGTACAAAATAGGTATGCTGTGAATCGATATACTCCTCCGTGCGCGCAACAACCTCCGAAAAAGAAAGCCCCTGCTCCTCAAGCTCCTGTATCTTCATAGCGATCAGCGTCTCTCCAACAGATGCGCTTCTGGAATCAAACACATGGATCTGCTTTTTGGAATCGCGATATTCCTCCTCATACAGCTGCTTTCCAAGCTGCGCGCTGTTATAGGAGCCGCTCAGCTTTTCTGACAGCGTCACGACATACACACGCTCCGCCTCCTTGCTGCACGCCTCCATATACTGCTCGGGGGACGGGCAGGACGACTTTGGACAATCCGCACTCTCCCGTACTCTGCGCAAAAAATCCTTCTGGTCAAACGTCTCGTCATCACGGATACGATAGCCGTCAATTTCAATCTCGAGCGAAACCGTCTGAAAATGTCCGTCCTTCTTTAAGTCCTCCGTCAGCTCTCCGCAGCTGTCTATTACAATTTGATACATACTCTTACCTCCACACTCACTTCTCATTTATGCTTCCCGATTCGGCACAAATCTATATGTTATCATATTCCATAATACATGGTTTTTATTACTACATGATGTTAGCACAAAAACCGAAACTTGTATAGAGGTAAATGCTTTTCCCGCGAATTAAATTGAAAAATACGCCTCTGTCAAATCTTTGAGCGTCTGCAGATCCGCCGTTCCCATCAGCTCTCTCGCCGAATGCATCGCAAGCAGAGGAATGCCGATATCGACTGTTTTTACCGGCAGCAGCGCTGAAGCGATAGCGCCAAGCGTACCACCGCCTGGCATATCGGAGCGGTTGACAAACTTCTGATAGGGGATCTTCTTTGCCTCACAGATCTGCTGAACGACTGCGACTGCCTCGCAATCTGTCGCATAAGACTGTGAGCTTGCCTCCTTGATGCAAAGTCCCCCGCCAAGCACCGGCTTATTTGTAATATCCATCTTTCCTGCATAATTCGGGTGAAGACCGTGTGCCACATCCGCCGATAAGATCATGCTCTGATAGATGTCGCTTTGCGCCGTCTGCTCCCTGCCGATTTCCTTTAAAATGCGAAGCAGCAGATCATGCAGCAGGATAGAGCCTGCCCCCTGCTTGGAACGGCTGCCGATTTCCTCATGGTCGAATAATGCGATCAGATTGATCCCCTCGTCCCTCACACCGTCGATCAGCCCGGAGACAAGCACTGAGCAGGACGTCAGATTATCAAGACGCGGCGCAGAAATAAACTCATCCGAAATGCCGATGTACTCCGGCTCCTCCTTACAATATACCGTCAGCTCAAAATCTAAAATATCCTCCTTCTCCACGGAAAGCTCCTCTGCCAAAAAGCTCAGGAAATAATCCTTCCTGCGCTGCTCCGGTGAGAGAATATCCTCTGCCGCAAGACCGATCAGCGGCAGCATCTGTGTCTGTTTATTTAATTCCACGCCCTTGTTTACGTCACGATTCATGTGTATCGCAAGATTGGGAATCGTCAGCAGGCTCTTTTCGGAGACAAACTCACGCACGATCGGTGCAAATACGTCCTCGCTTCGCACCGCCACACGTCCGGCAATCCCAAGCGGGCGATCCAGCCATGTATTTAAAATGGCACCGCCGTAAACCTCCACATTGACCTGCGCATAGCCGCCGCTTGTCACATCGGCAGACGGCTTAATGCGAAGACTCGGAAAATCTGTGTGCGCGGCAGCAATCCGGATCTGCGGCGCAATGCGCTCCGTCCATTTCTCTCCGACTGTAAATGCAAACAATGTCGTATCATGATGATTTACAAAATATCTGCCCCCTGCGCGCAGCTCCCATGCTTCCTTATACTCCAAACGCTCAAAACCTGCGTTCCCTAAGCGTTCCTCACAGACGCCCACTGCCTGTACGGCAGATACGCCTCTTTTTAATAGATCAAATAAAATCTCTGTCTCTCTCATTTTTCTCCTTTCCTGCCCAATGCTTCTTCACATCAGTCCTACGCATTATAACACAAAAATAACGAAACTGCATGAAATTTCAGCAAGGGATAGATTTTCTCCCATGACTAATGCTATAATAAACTCATATTGAATAGGTTACAATAAACTGGACAGATTTTTTAAGGGCATATACAATGA